>JBEIJP010000274.1:0-4831 GCA_040380245.1 Acidobacteriota bacterium
TCGAGCCCTCGGTCGCGCCCTCCCATCCATTTGCCTCTTTTGTTAACCACAACCACTTCGCGGGCTTTGTCGAGATGATCGCCCCCATCCCCGTCGCCCTTATCCTGACGGGCGTTTACCGTCGCGAGAAAGCCCTTCTGGCTGCCTTTGCGGCAGTGACGATGTCGGTGGCGATCTTTGTCTCTCTCTCCAGGGGGGGGATGATCAGTCTGACCGCTGGGCTGTTGGTTGTCTTCGTGCTCGCCTATGCTCAAGGCCTTGCCCGCTCCGAAGGCGAGGACTGGGAGGACTCCTGGGAATCTCCGGATGATGAACGCGTTGTCCGCGTCGGCTCCCATCGACAACGCCTGCGCGGCAGGTTGGCGTCGCTGCTGATCCCGATGTTGCTGGTCGCGGCCATTGGGGCGGGGATCCTCTGGGTTGCGGCCGATGAAGTGATCGATCGGGTTCAACCGGCAGGAGGAGAGCAGGTCGAGGTCTCTTCGCTGGATCGCTCGGGCGAGGGAGGCTCAGCCTTCTACCAGAACCGGGGCTTCATCTGGTCGGACACGTGGCGAATCATTCGATCTCACTGGGGGCTCGGGGTCGGATTAGGCGCCTACGCGACGGCCTACTCCGTCTACTGTGAGAGGGACCGGGCCCTTCTCATCGGACAGGCGCACAATGATTATCTCCAGCTGCTGGCCGAGGGAGGCTTGGTGGCGGGAGGATTGGGTCTTCTCTTCCTCGGGCTGCTCGTGCGATCGATTCGTCGGTCACTGGCGCACCCTCGCCCTTCCCGACGAGCGCTCGCCTTGGGGGCGACGGGTGGCCTCACCGCGATGCTTGTCCACAGCGTGTTTGATTTCAACCTCCAATTGATTTCAAATAGCGCTCTCTTTCTAACCTTGTCGATTGTCGTCTGGTGGATCGGCCAATCATCATATCGAGCCCAGACGGCTCACCAGGTTCCCCTGGGAGGTCACCTTCGGCATGAATAGAATGTTCACCCGCAATCACATCGATGATCCACACGAGAGGATTCTGTCCTGCCGGGTGCTGATCAGGTTTGGACTTTGCACCCTTGGCCTGTTGCTTCTGGGAGCTGGCTGGGAGACTTATGCCCAGGCGCCGGCGTCACCGAGACCAACCAGGGGAGGAGGACCCCCATCCAGCGCGGCGCGTGGCGCTTCCACCCCGGCGGCTGACTCCACGTCGGGAGCTTCACCGGCGGCACCGGCCCCTTCAGGCCTCGCCACCTCGGCTGGGCTTGGATCCTCAGCCCAGGTTGTTCCTTCGAGCTATGGTGATTACCGTCTGTCTCCGAGTGACTTAGTCGAGGTCCAAATTGAAGACGCCCCGGAACTATCTGGGAACTACCGTGTCAATCAGCAGGGGAACATCCCGATGAAGTTCCTGGGCTCCCTTCCGGTGGTCGGTCGAACTACCGACGAGGTCACAGCGATGGTCGCGAATGGACTGCGAGGTCGCTACCTGCGCAATCCCCAAGTCTATGTCGCGGTCCGTCAGTACAACAGCCGTACTTTCTTCATTCAGGGAGCCGTGCGCAGCCCCGGGGTTTACGTCATCGAAGAACGTCCCTCCCTCTTCAAGCTGATCACGGTCGCAGGCGGGCTCATCGACCGTCACGCTCCAACCGCGTTCATCATTCGCGAGTCTCGCCCCACTCCGGAGCACCTCGAGCGGTCTCGGGCCGGTCTGCCACCTGAGAAGTCGACTTCTGAGACGAGCTCCTCAGTGGAGTCCGCTTCCCGACAGAACGTCTCGACGGAGCTGACAAGGTATGCCGAGCAGCTCCGGGCCAGAACGCAGGATGTCGAAGGGGGAGTCGAATATGAGCTGATCACCGCGCAGATCAGTGGGCTCTTCCGGGGAAACTTCGAGCAGAATATCGTGATTCAACCGAACGATCTCGTCTACATTCCACCGGCTGAAGTCTTCTTCGTCGCGGGCGAGGTCAAGTCACCCGGTCAGTTCCCGTTGAGGGAAGGAACGACGCTCCGACAGGCCATTTCGCTGGCTCAGGGAACCCTCTTCAATGCCGCGAGCAACCGAACCATTATTTTCCGCCAGGACCCGCTCAGCGGTAAACTTGAAGAGTTGGTCGTTGACGTCGCTGCCATTATGAATGGAAAACAGGACGATATCGGGATCATGCCGAATGACGTCATCATGATTCCTAACAGCCGACTGAAGAGTGTTGGCGGAGCCCTTGGACGCACCGTTGGGGCGGGATTTGCTCAGGCGATACTCTGGACGATCTTTCGTTGAGAACTCTACCTGGACAGTTGATGGGGACCGGGGCCAGGCCGAATGTAGGGGTTGTGCCGAATGTTGTTCAAGAACAATTTCAGAACTATACTGGTTGACTTGTTCTGATCAATGAGTGGACGACAGGAATCCAGCAAAGGGAGGCTTGCGCAAAACCCGAGAGAGGACTGGTCTCGACATCTCTTCCTGGCCTGTCGATCGGTAACCGCCGCGAACCGGATTGGCGATGCCGGATTCATTCAGTCATGTCCAGCCGGTTGAATTGTTTGAGTGCGTTGAATATATTGGAATGTCCTAGAAAATTGATGATTGAGACACACACGAGCGGGAGACTTCGGACGGAGAGAACACTCGCCACCCTGCCTGGCCTTTCCCAAAAAACTGGGAAGTGAAATTCTCCCGCCTCTCCCAACGCAACATGGTCCGGAACGTTTCCCTTCGACGGTAGGGCTTTACGGTTGAACCGAGCCTTTTTCAGTCGGGGAGACTGCCTCCTTCGTGCGAGGCGGCTGGTCCGGAAAAGAGAGTTTGCCCCTGTCCGCGAGATAGACCATGGCTGAATTGCAACTCAACAACGACTCCTCAACTCCTTCCCCGGATGCACTCCTGCCCCGACCGAGCGGGGCCGCGCCGCCAACATCGATGGACCAGATGGCCGGCTATACCAGCTACTACGGAGCTGCCTCGAGTGGGGATGGTTTCGATCTACGGGAGATCTTGCGGAAGGTCCGCAAGCGGAGGTACCTGATTGCGACGATCGTCCTGATTGTTACGACGGTTGTGACCATTGATTCGTTTCGTAACGTATCCTACTACCAGGCAACCGCCAAGATCGCGCTGACTCAGGAGGAGGGCAACCTTCGGCTTGGGGAGTTGGTGATCGGTGGCAGCATCAATGAACGAATCAACACCGACCTTTTAATGATCAAGACCTATCCACTCCTCGAAGATGTGGTGGTGATGTTACGACTCGATCAGAACCCCCGATTTCTGCCGGAAGGGAGAAAATCCATCCGGGAATCGATCGAGATGATCTTTGCCAAGCTGAGGTCACGAGCCAGCCCGGAGAAGATGGAACTGCCGACGCTCGCCCCACTGGTGCTGAATGGGGAGGCGACCGATCAGCGAACGCCGGTGGAGAAGGCCCGTTTAGCGCCTTACGTTCAGGTATTGATGGCCTCGCTGAGTGTCAGTCAGGTGCCAATGACCCGGGCGATCGATGTCACCTTCACCCACACTGACCCCGAGATCGCCTCGAATGTCGCCAATGGAGTCGCCCAGGTCTTCATCGACTACAGTTATCGCAACAAGACTGAAAGCGTCACAACCTCGGCCAACTGGCTCGATCGAACGACGAGGAGCTTACTTGCCCAAGTGCAGCAGGCGGAAGAGAACCTCTCCAAATATTCGATCAGCCACAACATTTTTGGTAGCTCCGAGTCGCTCAATCTGACAGGGGAGAAACTGGCCAGCGTTTATGGGCAGGCGCTTAAAGCGGAGACCGATCGAATCCTCAAGCAGTCGATCTACGAGGAGGTACGCAAGGGGCGCGTCGCGCAACTTCCGGAGGCCTTCTCCGATTCCCGCACACAACAACTGCAATCAGATCTCAACAATCTGCAGATCAAGTTGGCGGAACTGAACGCCCGGTACGGTCCTGAGAACCCACGGGTCGCCGAGACACGTCAGCAGATCACCGAGATTCAGACATTGATCAACGATGGCACCAGGTTCCTGGAGGAGCGGTTACGCGCCGATTACGAACGGGCCCTTCGGGATGAGACCCTCATCAAGGAAGCACTCGGCCGGGCCAAAGCGGAAGTTATTCAACAGAACCAGGACGCGATCCAGTTCAATATCCTGCGGCAGAATGTCGAGACGGCCAAGGGGCTCTACAACGATTTTTTGCAGAAGACCAATCAAGTCAACCTGCAGCGGGCGGATCAAGCCAAGGATATGCGGGTGATCGATCCGGCACAGACTCCGGGCGCACCTGTCGGTCCCAATCGATTGCGCTCGATCCTGCTCGGGTTACTTCTCAGCCTGTTGGGAGGTGTTGGGTTAGCCCTTGGAATCGAGTACCTCGACAATACGATCAAGAGTATCGAGGATGTGCAACGGGTGACTCAGTTGCCCACGCTTGCCGTTATTCCAACGATGAACCAATCGGCGCTGCGAGCTGGGAAGCAGAAGCGAAAGGCAATCACGGGGGACACGAACCAACGGGCGCAAGGGAGAGCGGTTGGAAAGGGCCTGGCTGGCATCGTTCCACGGGGATTGCAGCCGAAGGCAGGCCGGCTGGCGACTCTCGATGGACTGTCGGTGGTTGTGGAAGCCTACCGAATGTTGCGAACGGCGGTTCTGTTGTCGACGGCGGGCAAGCCACCCAAGACGATTCAATTTACCAGCAGTCAGCCCGGCGAGGGGAAGACGACAACTGCCATCAATATGGCGATCTCCATGGCTCAACTGGGAGCGCGTGTTCTCCTGATCGACGCGGACCTCCGGCGACCCACGGTGCACAAGACATTCAAGCTGCCGCAGATGCGTGGCCTCTCCA
>JBEIJP010000275.1:0-4811 GCA_040380245.1 Acidobacteriota bacterium
CAGCGCCCCGATCACAAAGGCCGAACCATATCCGAATGCCGCAATCGCCCGGCCGAGCAGTTGCGTAAAGAGAACGCCCCCGAGGCTACCGGCGGTTCCCATCAGGCCAGCCACCGTCGCCACCTCGCGGTTCTCGAACGTATCCGTGGCGAGCGCCGAGGTATTGGTCGCCCAGCACTGCGTCAGAAAAGCGATCAGGCAGGTGATGGCGATCGCCACCCCCGTCGATCCGACAAATCCGACCATCGCGCCAAACGGCGCCAGACAGGCCACCCCGCTCAACACCAGAATCCGCGCACGCGGAGCGGAGACACCACGTCGGACGAGCAGGTCCGACAGCGCCCCGCCCCCGAGCGCTCCCAGATCGGCGAAGAGGAACGGGATCCAGCCATAGAGACCGATCTCACGCAGGCTCAGGCCGCGTTCCCGTTGCAGGTAGTCGGGGAGCCAGAAGAGGTAGAGATACCAGACCGGATCGCTGAGCATCCGCGGCAGCGCCAGCGCCCAGACGCGCCGGTCGCGGCAGAGGCGCCACCTGCTGCCCTCTTGTCGAGTCAGATCCTGCCCGCCTCCACCCGGCGTCCGATAGACCAGCAGCCAGCACGGCAGCCAGACAAGCCCGACCAGCCCCGGGATCAGAAACGCCATTCGCCAGTTGTAGCTCAGCGCGATCCACGCAATCAGCGGAGGCGCAATCAGTGCGCCAATCGCGCTCCCCGAGGAGAAGAAGCCGATCGCCATGGCGCGCTGTCGCCCGGCGAACCACTCGCCACAGACCTTGACTCCCCCGGGAAAGATGCCGGGCTCCCCGACCCCGAGGAGAAACCGGCAGCCCGCCAAACTCGCCGCGCTCCAGACCCGTGCCGTCAGCATCGTTGCCGCCGACCACCACCCGACACAGACCGCCAGTCCAGCGCGCGCGCCAAAGCGATCGATCAGCCAGCCCGAGACGGTGTACATCACCGTGTAGGCGGCAAGAAACGCTGTCACCACATTGGCATAATCGATCTCGGAGAGGGTCAGCTCACGGCGCAGGGTTGGCGCAAGGATGGAGAGAGTCTGGCGGTCGATGAAGTTGATGACCGTCGCCAGGAAGAGCAGCAGCAGAATCGCCCAACGACGCCGCGTGCCGGTGCTGAGACGGTCTTGATCCATTCGGAAAAGTACTCCCTGCTCAGACATAACAGCCGGCGGCCATCGATCCGCCATCGAGCAGCAATGTCGCTCCGGTCATCGAGGCAAGCGGCGCCGCCAGGAAGAGGCAGGCCTCCGCCACCTCATCCGGCTGGACCATCCGCCGGGTCGGGATCGTTGCCGCGCGCTTTTGTGGATCTCCCCCCGCCGCGCGAAAGCCCTCGGTATCGAGCGGTCCCGGAGCGATGGCGTTGACCCGCACCCCTTCTCCCGCAAATTCGACCGCGAGGGATCGGGTGAGGGCGATGACGGCGGCCTTCGAGACCGCGTACGCCGAATGCTGTCGCGGCGCCATCATTCCGGCGAGCGAGGCGATGTTGATGATCGACCCGCCCTCCGCGACACTCCGCATCGATTCGATCGCCAGGCGGCAGCCGTGGACCACTCCCCAGAAGTTGACGTCGATCATCCTCGCCCATTCCGCTTCGTCGCCATCGACGAACGGGACGACCCGGCCATATCCCGCATTGTTGATCCAGAGATCGATCCTTCCCCA
This sequence comes from Acidobacteriota bacterium, assembly GCA_040380245.1. Lineage (GTDB taxonomy): Bacteria > Acidobacteriota > Blastocatellia > RBC074 > RBC074 > CAIOZW01. The sequence continues at coordinate 1,691 of JBEIJP010000275.1, forward strand.
ATGCCGGATGACCTCGTCCCGCGCTCCCCGCAACTCGTCGACCCTCGTCACATCCGCCGCCAGGCAGAGCTGGCTCCCGACCGGCTGAGCCTCTCCCGAGAGTCCGTTGGCGGACGTCGGGGGCTGGCGCGCGATCGTGGCCACGCGGTCTCCCACCGCCAGAAACCTGGATGCGATCACTGCGCCGAGTCCGCGCGTCCCGCCTGTAATCACCACACTCCGTGCCATCTTCCCCTCCCCAACTGACCGATCCTCAGAGACGCACCGCCCGCCCTTCCGCCGCCGCGAGGTGGATCGCCTCGATGATCCGCACATCTTCCCGGCCATCGAGACCGGTGACCTCCGGTGAACGCCCGGCCACAAACGCCTCGAAGAAGGCCCGATGCTGATTGAATGGATTCTCCGCGTCATCCCACGCCGGGGGCAGAAGCGGATCGATCGTCTCGGGCTGACCATCCCCCTTCAATCGCAGGATCTGCCCGTTGAAGGGGCCACCCTCCCCGATATACTCGACCCGTCGATTGTCACGGTAATGGATCGCTCCCCGCGTCCCCAGGATCGAGAAATGCTCTTCCTGCACACACCAGCTCGTCTGCACCTCGGCATAGATCCCCGACGCCAGCTCGAATTGGGCCATGGCCAGATCGTCCCCTTCGAGGTGCGGACAAGCGCGGTTCTGCATCATCGCCTGGACGCGGACAACGGGCTCTGCCAGGATCCAGCGCAGCAGGTGCTGGTAGTGGATCCCAAGCTGCACGTAGCACCCCCCGCCGGTCTTGCTGCGCGACGATCGCCAGAGCCGTTCACTCGCCTGCCAACCGAGCCCGCCGCGATGCGCCAGGCGCGCGCTGACCAGCCCGATGCGGCCGAGATACCCCGACCTGACCATCTCCCGCAGATCCCTGTAGAGCGGGTGATCGAGCAGGTTCATATAGACGCCGACGACCTTCCCCGCGGCCGCATCGAGGATCTCGTCGCATTCGGCGACCGTGCGCGCCATCGGCTTCTGCAGAAAGAGGTGCGCTCCCGCCGCCGCCAACGCCGTCGCCTGTTCCCGGTGAAGATGGTTGGGAGTCGAGACCACGGCGACGTCGATGTCGCCCCTCAGCGCTCGGCCAAAATCGGTTGTGCATTCCGGCCCACCGTCCTGGTCGGCGATCTCGCGCGCCGCCTCCGCCGCCTCCTTCTAATCGACATCGACGATCGCCACCACGCGCACTCCGGGCAAACGCCCGTAGATGCGGCGATAGAGCCGCGCCACACCGCCACACCCCACCAATGCCACCCGTACCATCTCCGCCATCAGCCTCCCCCTGTCTCTTCCCCTGCCCCATTGTCAAAGCGCGAGCAGGGCCCCCTGCCTTGCGAGTTGCGCCCGGACCGCATCGTAGGCGACCTCGCGAGTGCCAACCCCACGCCCCGCCGCGAGGGCGGCCATGACTCCCGCCGCCTCACCGGTCGCCATCGCCGTCGCACTCACCCGCGTCGAACCGTGCGCCTCGTGAGTCGCCGAGAGGCATCGTCCCGCCACCAGCAGGTTCGCGCGATTCCTGACGAGGAGCGCCCTCGCCGGGATCGGATACGGCGCCGGCGGATCATCCTTGTGCGGATGAACCCCGACCCGCCCGTCGGCCGGGTGGATGTCGATCGGCCAACAGCCCAGCGTCACCACGTCCTCATGCCCACCACCCGACCATACATCATCGGCCGTCATGACATAATCGCCAAGGATTCGCCGAGTCTCCCGGACGCCAACCTCGGCCCCGGAGCAGATGATGTGACTATTCCGAAAGTCTGGCACCTCGCGACAAAAGATGTCGTGAATCCGCACCATGTCCTCCCGTCCCTGGATCTCGGCACGGGTCAAATCTTCTGTCCGCGTCCCATCGCCATAGAGCCTCGTGCAGTTGGCGGTCACTTCCCCTTCGCGGATCCGGATGAACCACGGTCCGCCATACTTCGGTGCACGCCCGTCGCGATAGGCCGCGTCCATCGCCGCCCGGCACTCCCGCTCCAACACCTCCCAGCTCCGTCCGCCACTCAGTCCGCCAATTCGAAAATGCTGCGACATTGTCTGCATCCGCGCGTCCTTTTCATAGTCCGCTCCGGCAAAACAGGCGACATCGCCATCGCCAGTCGTATCGACGACGACTCCGGCAGTGATCTCCCAGAGCCCCTCCTTGCCGGCCGCGATCACCGATCGGACGCGGTCCCCATCCATCACCGCCTCCACCGCGAAGAGATGGTAGAGAATCGTTACTCCCGCCTCTTGCAGCAGCCGATCTCCGACGCGTTTCATCGCCTCTGGATCGAAATTGAGCGTCTCCGGGGGGTTCTCGACCCGTGCCAGACCACCCAGCCCCTCGAGGCGACCGATCACCTCGCGTGGAATGCCTCCCACGACGAACTGAGCGTAGTCACGACAATTGCGCGCCCCATCGAAGGTATGCACCAGCGAACTGACACAGATGCCTCCGCAGAATCCGTGCCGCTCCAGCAGGATTGTCCGCTGTCCGAGCCTCGCCGCCGCCACCGCCGCTCCGAGCCCCGCGGTTCCCCCGCCACACACCAGGACATCACAGTCCCTTCTCTCCGCTATTCTCATCTTCAACCACCCATCCCCGTCACCCCGACTCAGTGGCCGGGAGTTTTCGCACTACCCACCGGCGAGCGACGCTGCCGGTTCCCTGCCCAGTCCTCGGCGAAGACCTGGTAATAATAGGTCGTTCCCGGCTTGAGTTTTCGATCGTCCCACGTCTGTAGAAAGTAGGAGGTCGGTCGGAGCGTCGCGATAGGCTCGGTCGGCACGAAGTCCGCACGTTCCCCCCGATAGACGAGGTAACGCGCCACGTCCGGCTCCTGGCTTCGCCGCCAGTAGACGATCAGTCGATCCGGCGCGCGACGGACCATCCCCAGGTCCTCCACCTCCGCCGGCGGCGTCAGGTTCGCCCGCTTCGTCCGCACCGTGATCGGCTCGGAGACCTCCCCTTGTCGGTTGTACCGGGTGACGGGCGCGACCCGATAGAAGTAGGGCGTATCGATCTTCAACCCCTCGTCCGCGAACGTCGGCCGCCCCGTCCGCGCGACCAGTGACCACGCCGTCGGAGGAGCGTCCGGATCC
>JBEIJP010000276.1:0-4804 GCA_040380245.1 Acidobacteriota bacterium
CGGAAGATTATCGACCGCTGATCCCGATTCTTCCTCTTCAACGATCTGTCCTGGAAAAGAAGAGAGCCCGCGCGATGGGGTCTCCCCTGTCGCGCGGGCTCGAAACGAACGGGAGAGATCTCCCGGAGGAGATCTCTCCGCCAACACATCGCTTAGAAGCCGATTCGGAAGCCGAAGCGGATCTGACGCTGCGTCTGGTTCGAAGCACGAACTTCCCCAAATCCGTTGGTGCGCAGGTTGCCGGCGGCGTCACGCAGGATGTTCCCCTGCGCGTCGCGCGTTGGCGCCGACGCGTTGGTTCCCGGATTGGCGAACCACGGCGTGTTGGTGAAGTTGAAGGCATCGACCCGGAAGTCGGTCGTCACCTTCTCGGTGATCCGGAAGGTACGAACGAGCGACAGATCGACGTTGGCATAGCCAGGTCCACGAAGGGTGTTCCGGCCGAGCGTTCCCCAGCGGAACGGACGCGCATTGGCTGGCGACGCGAGCCACTCGGGCGAAAACTCGACCGGGCGGAACGGCGTCGGATCGAACCAGATTGAGTTCACCCCAATGTTCTTCGGGAAGGTTGGCGTACCAACCAGGTCGGCGGTCTGGCCATTCCCAGGGGAGTTGACCGAACCACCCGCGGCGCCGATCGTCAGAGGACGACCTGCCGTGATGTTGCCGACACCCGAGAGGCTCCAGCCACCCAGGATCGCCGCAGCGGCACCCTCCGTCGCAAAGGACTTGCCCTTTCCGAACGGAAGCTCATAGGCTGCGCCAACCTGGACGTTGTGCGGAATGTCGAAGCCGGCCAGCCCACGGTTGCGACCGATCTGCGACGCGGCATTGACGAGCGGGAGACCCGCCCAACCCGAGTCATCAAAGAAGTTGATCGACTTCGAGAAGGTGTAGGCACCCTTGATGAAGAGCCCGTTCGAGTAACGGCGATTGACCGCCACCTGCAGGGCATGATACGACGTGCTGGTGAACCCATCCCACATCAGCGTGCTGGCCGTGCGGCCATAGCGCTGTTGTAATGGACGGACACTGTTCGGCCCCTGTGCGACGTTGACGTCGAGGTCGCCAAACTGGTTCCGGGTACCCGTTCCAACATACCCAACCTCGATCTTGATGTCGTTGATCAGCTTGCGCTCGATCATCAAGTTCCACGACTGGATGTACCCACGATTGAGTGTCCCCTGGTAGGGGCTGCGCATCTGGACCGTGCCCGGCAGCTGAACGCGACCGGTGGCCAGGTCGGGACCGGTGAAGTTGGGAATCCCAACCGTCAGACCAGGGTTCCGATTGGCAGAGGTGAAGCCCCACGGCGTGAAGATCTCGTTGGCGGTCGGATCGAGAGCCGTCGCCACGAAAGACTGCGCAATGGTCAGGGGATAGAAGCCACGAAGCGGTCGACCGAACGGCATCGGGTCATAGGTGATCCCGTAGCCGCCGCGAACGACCATGTCGTCGCCAACGCGATAGGCAAACCCGACGCGCGGCGCGAACAGTTTCTTGCTCGAACCGACGCCCAGGTCATTCGGATTGCCACCCCGTCCCCCGATCAGCACGTCCATGACGCCGTTCGGGCTGCCGGCCGCGTTGAGGCGAACCGGGCTGTTGAGGTCGATACGCTCGACGCCGCGGTCGGCGCGAGTCATCATCGGGAAGAGCTCATACCGCAACCCGAGCGTCAGCGTCAGGTTCCGGCTGGCCTGCCAGCGATCACGAATGAAGAAGCCCATCTGCCACTCACGCGTGGTCATCGTCTCGTACTGCAGACTCTTCTCGACCAGGTTCGGTACACCCAGCAGGAAGGACGCAAACGAGTTGTACTGGTTCGGACCGGCGCCGCCGTTCAGCGCAGTGGTGTTCCCACTGAAGCTGAAGCCCCCGCGCGGACCGACGCCGATTTCCGGCTGCCAGTGATCGAGCTGGTGCTTGACGATGTCGACTCCGAAGCGGAGGTCGTGGTTGCCGGAGAGCTTGGTCACATTCTGGGTGAACGTGTAGCTTCGCTCATCGCGGAAGACCGGGGCCCAACCGTTCTGATTTCCCAGACCCGAATAGGCCGAGAAGAAGAACTGTGGGGTACCGCTCTGCCGGATGTCCGGACCATTCGTTCCCGGGATGCGCAGGACGTCGAGACCGACGTTCTGACCATAATCCGGCGGAATGGTGTTGTGGTTGCGATGGGTGATCGAGAAGTTGCCGTCGATCAGCAGACCCGAACCGAGGGTCCAGGTATGGCCGACCGTTCCAACATACGACTTCGTGGTCCCCTCGCCGGATCCACCCGCACCCAGCGTACCACCGCCAGCCGCGCCGAGGGCGAAGTTGCCCACGACCACTGCGTTCATGTGGCTGTACTTGGTCCAGAGCTGGTGGTTCTCGTTCCGGTTGAAGTTGACCTTGACGTCGTAGTTGTTGCGATCGAAGGCGCCTGGCTGCGAGGCATACATATTGGCCACCGCCAGGAAGTTGCCCGCCGCATCGCGAAGGTTGGGCTGCGGGACCAATCCGAGCATCCGCGAGGCCGCCGGGTGGATCCGGTTGGCACAGATGACGTTCGCCACTCCGTTGCAGGAGATGATCTCACGTCCCGTGCCGTTCAGCGCACCCGTGAACGGATCGTAGATGTTGGTATTGAAGCCGCGGAAGTCGCCGGTGCGGATCTGCGGGGTCGGAACGGTGAAGAAACCGTCGCCGATCGTCCCCTCGTACATCCCTTCCCAGCTTCCGAAGAAGAAGAGCTTGTCCTTGATCACTGGACCACCGAGGGTGGCGCCGGGGATCGTGCGGAGGTTCTTCGGCTTGTTCGGATTGGGAGCACCCGCGACCGTCGTCGGGTAGAAGGAGTTCTTCGCACGGAAGAAGTGGTTATCGTGGTAGGCAAACGCCGACCCGTGGAACTCGTTGGTTCCGGACTTGGTGATCACCTGGACAGCGGCGCCGCCCGCCAGTCCCTGCTCGGCGTCGAAGTTGTTCGTGGAGACGTTGACCTCCTGAACCGATTCCGAGGGGGGGACATAGGCCGAGTGGTGCGGCAGCCAGATGTTGACGCTCTGTGCGCCATCAAGGCGGGTGTTGTTGTTGTTGCGAGCGGTCCCGTTGATGTTGGTCGTCAGGGCGCGCTCGGGAGTGTCGGTGTTCGCGTTCTGGAACGCTGCCGGCGTCGAGCCGGGAACCAGGTTGATGAGCGCCTGGTAGTTCCGATACGCGTTCATCGGCATCGTCTGGATCTCTTTACCGCTCAGTTCCGACTTGACCGTCGCCGACTCCGTCTGGAGGACCGTCGCTGTCGCGGCGACAGAGACGACTTCCGAGACATCACCGATCTTCATCGCCGCTTCCAGACGGATGACGCTGTTGGCGGTGATCGTCAGATCGGTGGTCGAGTAGGTCGAGAACCCCTGCTTGGTGACCTTCACGTCGAAGGTTCCGGGCAGGATGTTCCGGATATTGTAGTTCCCATCGGCATCGGTCACCGCTTCGCGACTCTGACCCGTTCCCTTATCGGTAATGGTCACGGTCGCGCCGGGGACAACTGCGCCGGCCTGGTCGGTCACAGTACCGACCAGCGATCCGTACAACACCTGGGCGCCAGCAAGATTCGACGTCAGCACGGCGGTGAGGATCACCGCCAGGACTGAACTGAGCATCTTGACCAGCTGCCCGGCGGTTTTGCCAGGGTGGTGCATTTCGTCGTTCTCCTTACAATGGAAAACCCAGTTGACCCGAAGGGCTGACGAGGTCAGACCCCAGATCTTCCGGGGATCAAGGTTAGTCCCGAGAGGCTCCACCCAAGTCAGAGGTCTGCCTCCGACCGGGGCAGATCTTCTCGTTATTTGATTTTCGTTCCTGTTAGGCAGGACCTTTTTGATTTGTCGTACTTCCGAACTGTTACTATCTTTGTCTTCTGTCCATGAAATAGCAAGCTAGCCTTGATGCAGGAAAGTTTATTCCCTATTCGAGCCAAGGTCAAGATAAAGCTCGGGCTGGCAAAGGGAAAAATCGGGGGAGCCGGCCAGGTGTCGGGAAAGACCTGGCCGGGCTTGTCGGTGGGGGTTATCGATCCTGATTGGAGAGACGCTGGTAGTACTGGTCGACCAGCTTGCGGTACCGTTCGGGGGCGTCGCCCGGATCGGAGAGGCGCAGCTGATTCTGCCCGAGGAGGGTTTGCAATCGTCTGGCCAGCTCGACTTCGATGGAGCGCAACGGGGCGACCACCTGATCACGAAGGAGGTTGGCGGTGGCGGAGTCGTCCCGGAGCGGGCTGTCGGCGGCCTGGCGGAGCCCCTGGAGGGCCTGATCGAGCGTTCGGCTCAAGTCTCGATCGCGCGGGATGGCGCGGCGCAGCTCCTCCGCGTCGCGGAGGAATTGGCGCAGATCCGCGCCGGTCTGTCGGCGGTCCGAGCCGCGAACGGGGCCGCCACCGGCACTGGTCTGGGCGTTCTGAGTCGAGCCGGGCTGACCGCCATTGGCGGGTGGGCGTGACCCGCCTCCGGCGCCCGATGGGTCGAGCCGGCCGGTCGGGGTCTCGCCATCTCCGCTGGCGCCTCCCTCCCGGCCCTCTTGACCCTGTTGTCGAGCCCCACGCCCCTGCTGCCCCTGTTGCCCTTGCTGACCCTGCTGGCCTTGCTGACCCTGCTGGCCCTGCTGACCCTGCTGACCCTGCTGACCCTGCTGGCCTTGCTGACCCTGCTGGCCCTGCTGACCCTGCTGACCCTGCTGGCCTTGCTGACCCTGCTGGCCTTGCTGACCCTGCTGGCCTTGCTGACCCTGCTGGCCTTGCTGACCCTGCTGGCCTTGCTGACCC
>JBEIJP010000277.1:0-4790 GCA_040380245.1 Acidobacteriota bacterium
GGCCGCCGTCGGGGCCGGAGAAGCGTTGATGAACACCGCGCTGCAGTGGATCTACCAGCTCCTCGGCAAGATCCGCTGAGGTCGCTCAGCTCCTGGCAATGGAGAAGGGCGCACGGCCGAAGAGCCGATCGATCATCGGCTCGAAGTGTTCGAAGGGCAGTGTCTCGTAGCCCGGATCGAAGGAGGCCTGATCCCACTCATCGGTGAAGGTGGTCGCGAGGTCGTACCAGGGCTGATCGACATACTGCCGACGCGCCTCCGGATCCTTGCCGAGCAGCGCATAGTAGTGCCGGCCCTGAAAGTCCTGATGGGTCCGGACGATCTGGTAGGTCTCCTCGGAGACGTAGGGGCGCAGGATCTCCGCGGCGATCGCCGGGTGGTTCTCGATCGAGATGACCTTGCCAATGTCGTGGCAGAGCGCGGCGACGACCAGCTCCTCCGGGGCCCCGGCGCGCTCGGCACGAGTCGCCGTCTGCAATCCGTGTTGCAACTGGTCGACGGCAAATCCATCGACCTGGGCTTCGAGCTGGCGCAGCATCCCCTTGATGATCGCGGGCATCCCTGCCTGACGCTCCATGATCTCACGGCCGATCACCATCCAGTCCTCGACCTTGCCTTGATCCATTCTCGTAAAGGACATCGTCTCACCTCCCTGAGTTGCGTTGCGCGAAGCTTGCCGGCGGCCTCGCCCTGCCTACTTTGACCGAACCAGATGATAGCGGGTCTGCCGCGGCAGGACCCAGGAGGTCTTTCCCGCTGCGTCGAGACGCGCCTCCTCCTCCTGGCCGACGAAGAGTTCCTGTCCGCCCCACTCCGGGATCGGAATCCGTGCGCCAAGCTCGATCGAGAACCACGTCTCGGGAAGAACACGGACATCGCCCATTCCCGGGATGGCCTCCTGCCGGTCCCAGAGGCCGATCGTCGTCCCGGCGCCGTGGCCGTGATCCCCAATCGGATGGGTGTAGAAGGTGCCATTGATCTTCTCGGCGCGCATGGCGGCAATCGAGTCGAGCAGGATCTCATTGCCCGTCCGGCCGACCCGGATCCGCTCCATCAGCAGGTCCTGCATCCGGTTGGTCTGGGCGAGCGCCTGCTGGATGCCCGCGGGGACATCGTTCTCGCCGGGACGCAGGACATAGCCCATGTGCTGGGTGTCGGTCGCCAGGCCCATCGCCTGGATCCCAAAATCGCAGTGGAGGACATCTCCCCGCTCGATGACGACCGGAGCCCCCTCGGCGAGGTTGCTGGGGATGGCCGAACCCTGCCGCTGAACGCGCACCGTCGGGTGGAACCACGTCCCGAACCCACGGTCGCTGACCTGCTGTCGCAACCACCAGACGACATCCTGGTTGGTCGTTTTGCCCGGTGTGATCACCTTGTTGGAGAAGGCCCGCGTGATCAGCTGATGGACGATCCGCATCAACTGGCGATAGACGGGCAGCATCTCCTCGATCCGCACTGTCAGGTAGTCGAGCGCCAGATCATCGGAACGGATCAGACGCTCGCGGTGAACCGGCCCGAGCACCTCGAGCAGCTTCTCATACTGGGAAACGGTCAAGCCGTCGGAGAAGGCGTGCACCGGGGAGACGTTGATGGCGATGCGGGAGGGCTGCCGATCGTCGAGCAGTTTCCGGAGCAGCGCCCACTGCCCCTCCCCCCACAGTTCGCGATTTTCGACCTGTGGGTCGCGGTAGACCTCGTAGAGCCCCCCGTTCGAGCCGCCGCCGAGGGCGAGCCGCTCGACGCCCTTCTCTGCCCCACGATCGTGAAAGACGAGGATCGTCCGCCGCCGGGCGGCAAAGACCGTCGGCGAGACGAGCGAGCGAAAGACGGGGTCTTCATTGTACTCCCGGCAGAGGACAATCCACATCGTTACGCCGTGTTTGCGCATCAAGCCGGGCAGCACCCGCTCCAGGCGAATCCGCAACCACTCCTGCTGGATCTCCGCCTGCTCGCGCACGGAGGGAATCCGCTCCGTGCCGGGTTGGGGCTGGGCCGAGAGGTCGACCGCCAGCCCGATCATCAGTGTCAGGGCCAGGACTGCCGCTCTGCCCGGATTGCCCAATCCCTCCATCCATCTTATCTGGCCTATCTGGCCCATCTGGCCCATCTGGCCCATCTGCTTGATCGGCATGCGATTGATCTCCCGTGATTCTCTGGTCATTGTGTCATTGTCCTATTCGCCGAGAAGAAGAGGCGAAACCCTGGCAGCCCGTCTCTTCTTCAACTCGGTCTACTTCCGTTCCGCGGGGGGAGTGGGCGGCGTCAGCAGGGCGCGATGCACCAACCGGGTGAGGTCGGCAATCAGGGCGTCGCTCTTTTCGCGCTCGCGGATCCCCCGCGTCAGGATGACCAGGACATAGGGGCGACGCCCCTCTGGGTAGATGATGCCCGCGTCGTGATTGTGAGCGGTGATCTCGCCCGTCTTGTGAGCGACCCGCGTTCCCGGGGGTAGCCCCGCGGGGATGCCGGTATTGAACTCCTGCGCCTGAAGGATCTCGACCATCGCCGTGGAGGCCCGGCGTCCAACGGGCTTCTCCTCGGCGATCGCGCGCAGGAGGAGCTGGAGATCCCGGGCAGTGGTGGTGTTGTTGCGTCCCGCTTGAAAGGCCCTGGTGTCCTCGACTCCACGGAGAACCTCGATCTCCGTGGCCCCGAGTTGGCGCATATACTTCGTGACGTTGCCAGCGCCGACGCGCTCGATCAGCAGGTTGGTGGCGAGATTGCTGCTGCGCGTGATCATTCGCCCGACCAGTTCCCTCACCGTCATCTCTTTACCGACCTCGCGATAGATCGCCCCGTCACTGTCGCTCTCGGCCTGCAACCGGTACGGTGAGCCGTCAACAATGCTGGCAAACTGGTCCTTGACCGGCAGGCGGTCGGTGAGGGCCAGCTCCCCCTGCTCGACCAGGCGGAAGATCTCCATCATCACCGGGACCTTCATCGTACTCGCGGCGTGAAATCGGACCTGATCCTGGAGGGAGAGGCTCTGCCTTGTCTCAAGGTCGTAGACGGCCAGCCCCACCTCCTCGGCGCCGCTCTCGGCGATCCGTCGTTCGAGAGTGGCGCGCAGCGCGGCATCGAGAGACTGCCCGTGAATTGCCCCCGCCAATCCTCCTCCCCACAGAATCGCGAACCAGAGGATCCTTCTCCAGCCTGGCCAATTCCCATCGAGGGTCTGCCATCTCTTCGCCATCCGTTCGATTCCTTTCTCAATTCCCGATATTTGCCAATATTTTGTCGACCCGGCCGTCTCCAGACAATGTAGAGGAAGTGGTCCCGGGATGTCCAGATAAGCACCCAATCTTCCTGATCGGGAGGGTATTTCATCGCGGGGTTGGCAGTCGGCCGCTGACCGTGTAAAGTTTTCATTGCTGGCAAGCTCCTCGTCGACCAACCCGGGCCGCACGAGTGCGCATCTGAGAGCTTAGATCTGATCCTTACCACCACTGACCGACACTGACAGACTATCCACACTGCTTCCATCGGCAATCATAGATTCGACCTGGCGCCAGGCCACGACCGGCCGGGGCCCGACCATCGACACGTGAAGGAGACCCATTGAAAGAGACCTGGAGAATCGAGACGCAATCCGAGAAGAGCGCAGTGGAGAGAGCACCCCGTGTGTGGCCTTTTCGATTTCGCCTGACGTTGGCGGTGGCAGCCGTCCTGACCGCGCTGAGCCTCCTGCTCATCCCGGGAAACCTCCTCAGCTCGGCCGATAGTGCCAGCCTGACGGCAACTCAGTCGGAGTATGTCGTCACCACCCACGCCGGAATCTCCCTCCCCGGATATGCCGATGGGACCGGGGTCAGCGCTCGATTCTACGGCCCGCTCGGCATCGCGATCGACCCCGAAGATCACCTCATCGTCGCGGACTACCGGAACGTACGAATCCGCCGTGTCGCGCCGGACGGGAAGGTCACCACGCTCGCCGGAGCAGGGCGTGGAATGACCGACGGCTCGGGAGTCTTTGCCCGCTTCAACAATCCAGCCGGAGTCGCGGTCACCCGTGGTGGAATGATCCTCGTCGCTGATTTCGGGAATCACCGGATCCGTTCCGTTACCCTCGCGGGGGAGACCAGGACCATTGCCGGAAGCGGCGCCTTTGGCAGTCAAAATGGTCCGGCAAGATCGGCAAGCTTTGCCAACCCCAGCGGAGTCACCGTCGACGCCGCAGGCAATGTCTATGTGCTCGACGCGGGCACCAGTCTTGTTCGGCAAATCGACCCGGAGGGGAACGTCACCACACTCGCCGGCCGTACGGTCGGGTATGCGGATGGCACAGGTCCAGAGGCGGCTTTTCGGTTCGCGGGAGGGGCTCCCCAACCAGCCTTGGATCGTCTCGGCAATCTGATCGTCCCGGACTTTGTCAACAACCGGCTCCGGCGCGTCTCCCCTGCCGGGATTGTCACCACCCTCGCGGGCGGAGGAGGCAGCCTGGATGGCCGCGCCCTCGAAGCCAGCCTCGCCGGCCCCTCCGGGGTCGCCCGTGACCTCGACGGAAATATCGTCATTGCCGACTGGAACAACTCGCGCATCCGCAAGCTCGACCTGACGACGATGACGCTCACGACGATCGCCGGCAGCGGAACTCCTGGCAGCCTCGACGGACCAGGCTCGACCGCTACCTTCCTGCGCCCCGCCGGCATCGCCGTCGATTCCCGCGGCAACATCTATGTCAGCGATTTCGGAGCGAACAATATTCGCAAGATCTCCCGGGGAACGTCCACCCCCGCCCCCGCTCCGACGCCGACTCCACGACCATCCCCAACACCCACGCCGACACC
>JBEIJP010000278.1:0-4788 GCA_040380245.1 Acidobacteriota bacterium
GGTGTAGACCTCGAAGAAGTCCGGGCGGGTGTAGAGCGTCCCCATATGGGTATCGAGATGGGTCGGTTTGAGGCCGGCGGCGAGGGCCATCTCGATCTGGGCGCGGAGTTCGATCTCGACCTCGCGCGGGGTGGCCTTCATCGCGGTCTGTCGCTCGGAGCGCCAGAGGTAGCCCTGCTCGTCGAGCAGCCCCGGGACCTTGTCGGCAGGAGCGATCGGACGCCAGCGGAGCCCTTTCCACTCACTCGTCAGCGTGAGGTGCAGGCCCAGGTCGAGGTCCGGATTGGCCTTGGCGTGGGCGACGATCTCGGCAAACCACGGACAGGGGACCATGATGCTCCCGGAGGTGACCATCCCCTTGCGGAAGGCCTCGATCGTCGCGACATTGACCGAGTGGGACATGCCGATGTCGTCGGCGTGGACCATCAGCACCCGATCCTGCGGACCGTATCCCATCTTCTCGGCGGTGGTCTGCGCAGCGGCCCCCCGGGGCCCGAGCACCATCAGGCAGAACGCCAGCAGTGGCAGATACCGTTTCGCTCCACTGGCTGGGTCGTTTGCGCGGACAAATCCATTTTTCATCGAATCTCTCCTCCGTTGCTGGGGGCTGGGGCGCCGCGATAACGATAATAGGCGGCACAAGCCCCTTCACTCGAGACCATCGGAGCGCCGAGCGGCGCTTCCGGACGGCACTCCGTACCAAACGCGGCGCAATCGTTCGGCTTGCGCAGCCCCTGCATGATCAGGCCACTGATGCAGACCGCGGGCTCCTCGACGGGTCGCCTCGTGCCTGGAAATCGCTGGTCGGCGTCAAAGGCGCGGTACCGGCCCGAGAGGGCCAGTCCGCTCGCTGGAATCTCTCCCAGGCCACGCCATTTGCGCGGGACCACCTCGAAGACCTCTCGCAAGAGCGCCTGTGCGGCAGGGTTGCCCTCGGAGCGGACCGATCGACGGTACTGGTTGACCACTTCGTGACGTCCCTTCTCCAACTGGTCGACACAGCAAAGGATGCCTTCGAGCAGGTCGACCGGCTCGAAGCCGGTGACGACGATCGGCACCCGGTAGCGCGCGGCGATCGGATGGTACTCGGCCATTCCCATGATCGAGCAGACGTGGCCAGCCGCGAGGAATCCTTCGACCCGCTGGTCCGGCGCGGCGAGGATCGCTTCCATCGCCGGCGGGACACGCACGTGGGCGACCAGCACCGAGAAGTTGGCGAGCCGACTCTTCGCTGCCTCGACCACCGCCGCCGCGGTCGCCGGCGCGGTCGTCTCGAACCCGACGGCGAAGAAGACCACCTCCCGGCGAGGGTTCTCCCGCGCGATCCGCAGGCAATCGAGCGGCGAATAGACCATCCGCACATCTCCGCCCGACGCCTTGACCAGGAAGAGGTCCTGCGTGCTTCCCGGGACGCGCAGCATGTCGCCAAACGAGCAGAAGATCACCTCCGGACGCGCGGCAATCGACAGCGCCTGATCGATCTGTTCCAGAGGAGTGACGCAGACGGGACAGCCGGGGCCATGCACCAGCGTCATTGCCGGGGGCAGGAGCTGGTCGATCCCATAGCGGACAATCGAGTGGGTCTGCCCTCCACAGACCTCCATGAGGGTCCAGGGACGGGTCGCAACCCGGTCCAGCTCCCGCGCCAGCGACCGCACGACGCGCCCATCCCGGTATTCGTCGAGGTACTTCATGCTACCGGGTCCTCTACTCCATCCGGCCATTCCGCCGGATCCTCGATCGACCGGAGGTACTCAAAGACACGCTGCGCCTCCGACTCGTCGATGACGCCGATGGCAAACCCGACGTGGACCAGCACATAGTCCTCAATCCTCGCTTCCGGGACGAAGCTGAGGTTGACCTCACGGACGATGCCGCCAAAACTGACCTTTGCGGTGCGTTGCAGATCCTCGCCGTCGATCTGGAGGATCCGCCCCGGAACTGCCAGGCACATGGAGTCTCCCTCCTCGGCCAGCTCGCGGCGAGCGGCGTCAGTAGTTCATGCCGATGATCCGGCCCTTCTCGTCGAGGTCCAGTTTGGCAGCCTGCGGGATTTTGGGCAACCCGGGCATGAGCATCATCGAGCCTGCCACCGCGACGACAAAGCCGGCGCCGGCGGAGAGGTGCGCCTCGCTGACCGTGAGGGTCCACCCGGTCGGCGCGCCGCGCAGCGAGGGATTGTCGGAGAAGGAGGACTGGGTCTTGGCCATACAGACGGGAAAGTGACCGTAGCCCTGCTCGGCGAAGCGGTCGAGCTTGCGCTGTGCCGCCGGCTCGATCCGCACGCCATCCGCGCCGTAGATCTGGCACGCGACCCGTCGAATCTTCTCGGCGAAGGGGAGATCCGGGGTGTAGAGCGGGGGAGGGATCTCCCGCGCCCCACTCGCCGAGGAGCTGGCCGCCTCGACGACCCGCTCAGCCAGCGCCTCGGCGCCGGCTCCGCCACGAAGGTAGACCTCGGACTCGGCGACGGACAGTCCGCGCCCGGCGCAGTAGGCCCGGATGATCTCGATCTCAGCGGGCTGATCGGTTGGGAAGCGATTGATGGCGACGACGACGGGGAGCCCAAACCGCAGAAGGTTGTCGAGGTGGCGCGCCAGATTGGGCAGTCCACGCTCGACCGCCGCGGGCCCCGTCTCGCTTGCGCCCGGCTGCCCGCCGTGCGCCGCGAGGGCGCGTGCCGTGGTCACCAGGACGACCACCGCCGGACGGATCCCGGACTGGGGCATGACCAGGTGAAAGTACTTCTCCGCGCCAAGGTCGGCGCCGAATCCCACCTCGTTGACGACATAGTCGGCACACTGCAGGGCCATTCGCTGCGAGATGACGCTGCTCGTTCCGTGAGCGATATTGGCGAAGGGACCGGTATGAACGAAGGCCGGGGTGCCCTCGGTCGTCTGGGCGAGATTGGGAAGGAGGGCATCCTGCAACAGCACCATCAGGGCTCCGGTCAATCCCAGTTCCCGCGCGCGGACGAGCCGTCCGTCGACGCTTGATCCGATGACGATCTCGCCGAGACGGTGGCGCAGATCCTCGCGCGATCCCGCCAGCCCGACAATCGCCATCATCTCCGAAGCGGCGGTGATGACAAAGCCCGTCTCGCGCGGAGTCCCGTTGGCGCTGCCCCCCAATCCGGTGACGATGTGGCGGAGAGCGCGATCGTTCATATCCATCGCCCGCGGCCAGAAGAGGCGGTTGACATCGAGCCGCAACTCATTTCCCTGATGCAGGTGCCAGTCGACCGCCGCCGCCAGCAGATTGTGGGCCGAGGTGATCGCGTGAAAATCCCCCGTGCAATGGAGGTTGATCCGCTCCGCCGGCAGCACCTGGGAGGCGCCGCCGCCCGTCGCCCCGCCTTTGAGCCCAAAGACCGGGCCAAGGGAAGGCTCACGGAGCGACAATGCCGCCCGACGACCAATCCGGGTCAATCCCTGCGCCAGCCCGATCGATGTCACCGTCTTCCCTTCCCCGTACTGGGTCGGGGTGATCGCCGTCACCAGGATCATCTTGCCTCTCTGGGGCCCTCCCAGAAAGTCGAGCTTGACCTTTGCCAGTTCGTCCCCGTACGAGAGCAGATGCTCCCGCGGAATCTCCAACTTGTCGGCTATCGCCTGGATCGACTCCATCTTCATCCTTTCTGCTTGTCCCTGCTTGTCCCTGCTTGTCTGTGGTTGTCCACCTGTCGCCGGTGGGCGAGGCGGGAGATTACCCGGTCTCCGTGCGCGAGGCGTCCGGAGCCTGACGGATCTCCGAGTGGTGACGCGCCGCGGCGACGGCCTGCCCCAGCGAGAGCCCCCCGTCATTGGGGGGGAGTTGTTGATGCCAGTAGGGGGAGCAGCCCTCCTCGCGAATCCGTCGGACCGCCCGCTCGATCAGGTACCGGTTCTGGAAACAGCCTCCGGTCAGGCAGACCTGTGTCTCGCCAAGCAGACTGACGAGGGTCACCAACGACTCGATGAGGGTGTTGTGAAAGCGCGCGGCCAAGAGGGCGCGCGGCGCTCCAAGAGCGAGATCCGCCAGGAGTGCGCGAATCATCGGCTCCCAGTCGAGGAGGAGGGTCCGCGGTCGGTCTCCCTCGTCCGCTCCATCGTCCTCCGGGGCCGGAACCGCTGTCTCGGCCTGGAGGATCAGCTGCACCGGGTAGGACTCCTCCGTTGCCAGCCCGGCGATAGCATACTCTACTTCCATCGCCGCCTGCCCTTCAAATGTGGTCGTCTGTCGAATTCCGAGAAGCGAGGCGACCACGTCAAAGAGCCGACCGACGCTCGTCGTCCGGGGACAGTTGATTCCCTGCTCGAGCATTCCACGAAGGATCGACCGCTCCCCCGCGTTGAACTGCTGGAGGGGAAGAAGATCCCGCTCCCGCCGCCAGAGGGTGTCCCCTTCCATCTCGTGAAGAAGGCCAATCGCCGTGCGGCGCGGCTCCCGGACGGCCCGCTCGCCCCCCGGCAGCGGGAAGGAACGCCAATGGGCGACCCGTTCAAAACCTCGCCATGTTGGCCCACCGCCCGGACTCCGGTCAAGAATCCGCAGACACTCGCCCCCCCAGAGTGTCCCATCCCGTCCGTCTCCCGCGCCATCCCAGGCCACGGCCAGCAGAGGCGGGGCCAGTCGATTCTCCGCCAGACAGGCGAGCGCGTGCGCGTAGTGATGCTGGACAGCCAGCGTCGGCAGTGCCTGCCGCCGGGCATAGTCCGAGGCGTGATGGTCCGGATGGGCATCGTGCGCCAGGAGGGTCGGCTCGACCCCATAGAGTTCTTGGAAGCTGGCGATGACCCCTTCGAAGAC
>JBEIJP010000279.1:0-4767 GCA_040380245.1 Acidobacteriota bacterium
CCGGGCAGTCGACGTGCGCGTAGTGGCGATTGGCCGTCTCGTACTCGACGTGGGCGGTGGCAATTGTGATCCCACGAGCCTTCTCCTCGGGCGCGTTGTCGATCGAGTCGAAGCTCCGGAAGGTGATCTTTGGGGTGTGCTTGGCGAGCGTCTTGGTGATCGCCGCGGTGAGGGTCGTCTTCCCGTGATCGACGTGGCCGATCGTCCCAACGTTGACGTGCGGCTTGCTGCGGTCAAATTTCTCTTTCCCCATAATGTGTTCTCGCTCCTCGAATGCTTGAGTTCAATATCGGTATCGAACGTCCCCTCACGGGTCGGTCTTCCGACGGAGGTCTATCGGTTTGCGCCCTGCACCTTCGCGATCACCTCTTCGCTGATGCTCTTGGGTGCCTCCTCGTAGCGGGCAAAGTGCATCGACGAGGCGGCGCGCCCCTGGGTCATCGACCGGAGATCGGTCTCGTAGCCAAACATCTCCGCGAGAGGGACCATCGCCGTGATGATCTGGGTCCCGGTCCGGGAGCCCATCCCCTCGATCCGGCCACGACGTGAACTGAGGTCGCCCGTGACCGATCCCATGTAATCTTCCGGAGTCACCACCTCGACCTTCATGACCGGCTCGAGCAGCACCGGACTCGCCGCCTTGGCAGCAGTCTTGAAGGCGATCGATCCGGCGATCTTGAAGGCCATTTCGGAGGAGTCGACCTCGTGGTAGCTACCGAAGACAAGGTTGACCTTGACGTCGACCATTTCGTAGCCCGCGAGGATGCCCCCTTCGAGGGCCTGGACGACGCCCTTCTCGACCGCGGGGATGTACTCGCGGGGAATGACGCCTCCGACAATCTTGTTGTTGAACTCGAAGCCAGCTCCCGGCTCGTTCGGCTCGATCTCGAGCACGACGTGTCCGTACTGACCGCGTCCACCCGTCTGCCGGGCATACTTCTCTTCGCCCTTGGCCGGCTTGCGGATCGTTTCGCGATAGGCCACTTGCGGCTTCCCGACGTTGGCCTCGACCCCGTACTCGCGCTTGAGCCGGTCGACGATGATCTCGAGGTGCAGTTCACCCATACCGGAGATGATCGTCTGGTTGGTCTCCTGGTCGGTCGTCACGCGGAAGGAAGGATCCTCCTGTGCCAGCTTGCCGAGACCAATTCCGAGCTTCTCCTGATCCTGTCGAGTCTTCGGCTCGATGGCGAGCGAGATGACCGGCGTGGGAAACTCCATCGCTTCGAGGATCACGGGGTGAGAATCGATACAGATCGTGTCGCCCGTCGTGACGTTCTTGAGTCCGGCAATGGCGACGATCTCGCCGGCGTAAGCCTCTTCGAGGTCCTCACGCTTGTTGGCATGCATCTTCATGATGCGGCCGACGCGCTCCTTGCTGTCCTTCGTCGAATTGTAGACGTAGGAGCCGGACTTGAGCGTCCCGGAGTAGATGCGAGTGAAGGAGAGCTGACCGACGTGCTTGTCGGCCATGATCTTGAAGACGAGCGCCGAGAAGGGCGTCTTGTCGTCAGCGGGCCGCTCGACGATCTCGCCTGATTTGTCTGTCCCCTGCACCGCCGGGATGTCGAGCGGCGACGGAAGGAAATCGATGACCGCGTCGAGCAGTGTCTGTACGCCCTTGTTCTTGAAGGCGGTCCCACAGACGACCGGGACGAGTTTGATGCCGATGCAGTTGCGTCGCAGCGCCGAACGGATCTCTGCCTCGGTCACCGCCTCGCCTTCGAGGTACTTGGTGGCAATCTCATCATCGGCGTTGGCGATCGCCTCGATCATCTTCTCGCGGGCCGCCTCGGCCGCCTCTTTGAGATTCGCCGCGATATCCTCGATGACGTACTCGGCGCCCTTGGTCTCATCCTTCCAGAGAAGGGATTTCATCGTGATCAGGTCGACCACGCCCTTGAACTGGTCTTCCGCGCCGATCGGCATCTGAATGCAGACCGGATTCGCCGAGAGCCGCGTCCGAATTGTGTCGACGGCATGATCGAAGTCGGCACCGGGGCGATCCATCTTGTTGATGAAGGCGATGCGCGGGACATTGTACTTGTCCGCCTGGCGCCAGACCGTCTCCGATTGGGGCTGCACTCCGGCGACCGCGTCGAAGACCGCGACCGCTCCGTCGAGGACGCGCAGGCTGCGCTCGACCTCGATCGTGAAGTCGACGTGGCCGGGCGTATCGATGATGTTGATCCGGTACTCTTCCCCGTTCCGCTTCCAGAAGCAGGTTGTCGCAGCCGAGGTGATGGTGATCCCCCGCTCCTGCTCCTGCTCCATCCAGTCCATCGTCGCCGTGCCTTCGTGCACTTCGCCGATCTTGTAGGAGACCCCGGTGTAGAACAGAATACGCTCCGACGTCGTCGTCTTACCGGCGTCGATGTGGGCCATGATCCCAATGTTACGGAATCTGCTGAGCGGTGCTTGTCTTGCCATAATTCCTACCAACGATAGTGGGCAAAGGCCTTGTTGGCCTCCGCCATCCGGTGGACATCCTCACGCTTCTTGATCGCGTTGCCCTTGCCTGAGGCGGCATCGAGAATTTCGCCGGCGAGGCGATCGATCATCGTCTTCTCGCCGCGGCCGCGCGCATACCCGACCAGCCATCGCATCGCGAGGGCCGTGCGTCGGGAGGTGGTGACTTCGACCGGAACCTGATAGTTGGCGCCGCCCACCCGCTTCGACTTGACCTCAACCTTCGGCTGGAGATTTTCGATCGCCTTCTTGAAGACCTTGAGAGCGTCCTCGCCCGTCCGGTCCTGAATCTTGCTCAGGGACTTGTAGAGGATCCCCTCCGCAACCGACCGCTTGCCGTCCCACATCATCGCGTTGATGAACTTGGCGACCAGCGTGCTGTTGTAGACCGGATCCGGCAGAATCTCTCGCTTCGCAATCTCTCTTCTTCTCGGCATATCTCGTTCCTGGCTCCCTGGCCTGGCTCCCTGGCTTTTCTCGTCGCTGGCTCGCAGGGGAGCCAGCCGCTCAATGGTACCGATTAGCGCTTCTTGCCACCCTTGGCGGCCGGCGCGGCGGCGGCGCCCGCTTTGGGACGCTTGGCTCCGTACTTGGAGCGTCCCTGTTTGCGGTTGGCGACTCCAACCGAGTCGAGCGTGCCGCGGACGATGTGATAGCGAACTCCCGGCAGATCCTTGACGCGTCCCCCGCGGACCAGCACGATCGAGTGCTCCTGCAGGTTGTGGCCGATACCTGGGATGTAAGAGGTCACTTCGATCCCGTTGGTCAACCGGACGCGTGCGATCTTCCGCAACGCGGAGTTGGGCTTCTTCGGCGTCTGCGTCTTGACCTGCACGCAAACCCCGCGCCGCTGTGGGCACGATTGCAGCGCCGGACTCGAGGTCTTGTACTTGACTTGCTTGCGTCCCTTGCGAACCAGTTGATTGATTGTCGGCATACTCTCACAAATCCATTGCGGCTCTCATACCATCGTCGAACCAGATCTCGGGACCAGATCCCGGGACCAAACCCCGGAACCAATATCCTGAGCCCATCCGAAGATCCGACGTACGGGCCTGAACGGGGAGCCGATCCCATCCCACCCAGTCTTCAGTGTCAAAATATCAAATCGCTATCTATATACCGTATACAGATACTGTATACAGCTACTGCATACAACTTCGGTACAATCCGCTGCATACATCTGCTGTGCGATCCGCCTTTGCCTCATCTCTGTCCTCCCAACCTTCCCATTACGGTCAAGCGATGGTCGAGACGTGCTCTCGGCTACTCCCGGATTGAAGGAACATTCCGGAGAAGCAAAGAGTAAGCGAAGCAAGCGGGGTGCCGTCAGGGCGAACCCACTGAGCAGGGACTACCCCCCACTCGACAGATGATGAGACGCTCCCACAAGGGAATCGTCACGAGAACCTTTTGTTGTCCGGGGAGATCAGCGAGAGAGTCTGTGGATCTGGCGTCCCTGGTCGCCTGGTTTTTCTGTGGCGTGATCTTGAGTGAAGATGTTGCCTGAGGCAACGCTCCGGTGGGTTCCGACCGTCGAAGCCAGCGATCCTGAAGATTCTGAGTAATCAGCCTTCCTGTTCCGGATCGCCTGTTTGACGGCCTGTTTCACGAGAACCGCAACGCCACAATATTTACACGAAGACTCGGCTCGAAAGCCAAATCCGGGGGCGTCTCCACAATTGCGCCCGCTGGCGCCCCCTGTTTAACGAAGACCTAGCTCCGCAAAGTTCATGACTTTATTCATGCACCCTCTCCCTGTCAAGTGGCATGTTCAACTTCCGTAATTTTTTTGCTCATCGCCAGATTGCCGGAGCGGTCTGATGGGTGAGAAGGGCGGCACGGACGGTATTGCAGTGGGCTTCGACCGTCTCTTCGATCCGTTTGCCGTAGCCGCCGCCCATGGTGGTGACGACCGGGAGGCGTCGCGCACGGCAAGCGTCGAGGACCAGGCGATCGCGCCGGAGCAGCCCGTCGAGGGTCAACTGGAGCTTGCCGAGACGGTCCCGTTCGTGTGGGTCGACGCCCGCCTGGTAGAAGACGATCTCGGGTTGAAACTGGTCGAGGAGGAGCGGGAGGTGCGCTTCCAGGAGGGCGAGGTAGTCGTCGTCGCCAAGTCCGTTTGGGAGGGCCAGGTCGAGACGGCTCTGCTCCTTGCGTGCGGGAAAGTTCTTCTCGCCGTGCATGGAGAAGGTGAAGACGTCCGGATCGCCCTGAAAGATGGCGGCGGTCCCGTTGCCCTGGTGGACATCACAGTCGATGATCATCGCGCGGCGGAGGCGGCGGTCGCGTTGGAGG
>JBEIJP010000280.1:0-4728 GCA_040380245.1 Acidobacteriota bacterium
AGGATGTCCTCCTGCGAGGGCCACAACTTGAAGCTGTGATTGTGCATGCAGGTGCTTCTTGACTTGCAGGCTCCGCTGAGCTGAAAGGCCCTCCCGATGAATCAATTACAAGCTCTCAAGCGTCTTATCGAAGGTAGCTGCCAGGAGCAGGCCCTCGGGCGTGTCAACTGCTGCGATCGCGCGCGATCGCCGTCCTGCATCGATTCACCCCGCACCTTGTGCACGATGTCGCCCTTCCGCAGGCGAGGTGGGAGGTCCGCTCGAAGCGGGTCGACGCCTCTCCTCTTGGGGAGCGGCTCGTCGCCCTGGGAATGGCGACAGACTTCTCGCCGCGACGTTCCGGGATCGAGACGATCGAGTTCTACTTCTCCGCCAATCCGGGTGAGGAGCTGCGCCCGCTGGGCGCCGTCGCCTCCGGTGGGGAGCTCTCCCGGCTCATGCTGGTCCTCAAGACGATCATTGCCCCGACTCTCTTTCCACGAACCCTGATCTTCGATGAGATCGATACAGGGATTGGAGGAAAGGTCGCCGACGCCGTCGGCTTGCGACTCAAGCGTCTGGCGGCGACCAATCAGGTCCTCTGTGTCACCCATCAATCGCTGATCGCGCGCTACGCCGATGCCCATTTCCAGGTCAGCAAAGCGGTCGTCGAGGGCCGAACCCTCACCGATGTGGCCGAACTCGACCGGGAGGGGCGGATCGAGGAGCTCGCGCGAATGATTGGCGGCGCTGAGGTCACCACGCTCGCCCGCCGGCATGCCCGGGAGCTGCTGCGCAGCTGATCCACTCTCAGCCCGGCTTGTCGCAGGGCGGCGATTGGTATATAACTCCCCTCTGGTATATAAAGGTTGTTGTTCTCTGTCGCGCCAATCCCCCTGGAGCTGGTTCAGCCTCTTCTTCGTTGTTGGGTGGATGCGGCCGGCGACCGGCGACGGAGACTCTTTGCCGCGTGTGGTCCTTCATCGATAGGGAAGAGACGGCGGAGATGGCCCGGTCTGAGCCGGTAGAGCTCTCCCAGACCTCCCCGTGGTGGAAAGGTTCTGCTGAACATGCTGGCAGGTGATGTTTTTGTAATTTTGTATGAAGAAAAAGCTCTACCTCGAGACTTATGGATGCCAGATGAACGCCCATGACAGCGAGAAGGCGATCCATGCGCTCTCCGGGAGCGGGTATGAAACGACCAACGACCCACTCCAGGCAGACCTGATCCTCCTCAATACCTGTATGGTGCGCGAAAAGGCCGCGCGCAAAGTCGATCACCGGATCCAGGACCTCAAACAGGAGCTCAAGTCTTCCCGACAAGGACGAAGATCGCCGCTGCCGATCTTTGGTGTCATGGGCTGTGTTGCCCAGGCGGAAGCCGATCGGCTCTTTGAGCGGAGCCGGGATGTCCGACTCGTGCTGGGTACCCAGGCCATCGCCAAACTTCCCGAAATGGTCGGTCAGCTCGAGCAGGGCTTTCCGAGAGCGATCGAGGTCCGTCTCTCCAAAGACGCTCCCTTCTACGAGCTTCAGGCGGGTCAGCGACAGTCCAGCCACGTCGCCTTTGTGACGATCACCGAGGGGTGCAACAAGTTCTGCTCCTTCTGCATCGTCCCATTTACCCGCGGCCGGGAGCGAAGTCGGCGCGCCGACATGATTGTCGAGGAGACCCGTTCTCTCGCCAGCCAGGGGTACCTCGAGGTGCAGCTTCTTGGCCAGAACGTCAACAGCTATGGTCTGAGCGGCAGAATCCATGGCAGCGTCGCCGCCTTCGAGACCGATTCGACCGAAGAGATCACCTTTGCCCGGCTCCTTGACCGAGTGGCCGCCGAGTCTGGCCTGCCCAGAATCAAGTACACGACCTCTTATCCCCGCGACTTTGACGCCGAGGTGGTGCGGGTGATGGACGCGCACGAGAACCTCTGCGAATGGATTCATCTCCCGGCACAGTCGGGGAGCGACCGGATTCTCCGTGCGATGCGTCGCGGTTATACCTCGGCGGAGTACCTTCAACGCATCGCCTCGATTCGGCAGGGAGAGAAGGACTATGCGATCACGGGTGACATAATCATTGGATTTCCCGGGGAGACCGAAGAGGATTTTCAAGAGACCCTCCGTCTGGCGGCGGAAGTCGAATATGACGGGCTCTACATCTTCAACTACTCTCCCCGCCCGAAGACTCCCGCCGCCGCCTATCCCGATTCGGTCCCAGAGGAGGTCAAAGCGGAGCGGTTTCAGAGGTTGCAGGAGCTGCAGCGCCGGATCCAGCGGCAGCGGTATGAGCGCTACCGGGGAAGAACGGTCGAGGTCCTGGTCGAGGGGACGAGCGCGCGCTCCGATCAAGACTTGACGGGGCACACCCGCTGCCAGAAGGTTGTCAACTTTCCAGGGGACCGGCAGCTGATCGGCACTCTGGCCCAGGTGAAGGTGACGGATGTCAAGACCAACAGTCTCTATGGGACGTTGGTCTGATTTTGGGAGGCTCGTATGGAGAGGGAAGTCAAGGTTCGTGGGCTGTTGGTCGATCCGACGACCAACTCCCCGATTGTGCTGTTGAAAGATGTCAGGAGCGAGGCGATGCTCCCGATCTGGGTCGGCCCGTTCGAGGCCAACTCGATCGCGACGGAGATCGAGAAGGTCGCACCACAGCGTCCGATGACCCACGATCTCCTGCGGAACACGATCCGCCAACTCGGGGGCTCCGTCGAACGGGTAACGGTCACGGAGCTGCGGGAGAACACCTTCTTCGCGCTGATCGAGATCCGGGTGCGTGATGAGGTCGTCCTGGTCGACGCGCGACCGAGTGACGCCATCGCGCTGGCGCTCCGGGTGGACTGTCCCATCTTTATCCGTGACGAGGTCATGGAGAACTCTCGACTGGACGATTCCTCGCCTGCCGCTGAAGCGGAGGCCGCCGACGCCGAGGAGGAGGTCGAGTGGCCCGAGGAGATCGAGGATATCAGCGACTATAAGATGTAGGGGGGCCACCACCCAACCACGGCTGAATTGAAGGGCGAGGAGGGTCTCCCTGGTGATGATCATCGCGATTGCCAATCAAAAAGGGGGCGTTGGAAAGACGACCACCGCTATCAATCTCGCGGCTGCGCTCGCCCAGCGGGGCAAGCGCGTGCTCCTGGCCGATCTGGATCCGCAAGCCAACAGTACGATCTCATTCCTCCCGATGGAAGAGATCGACCTTTCGATCTACGATTTTCTGATTGATCCTGGTTTGAAGCTCGATCGGGTGGTCCGGCAGACCAGGGTGGAGAATGTCGATCTTCTTCCCTCCCGAATCAATCTCGCCAAACTGGAAGGGCAGCTGATTGGCGAACTCGATGCGCCGTTTCGGCTGAAGGACAGGATTGGGCAACTGGAGAACGACTATGACATGGTGCTGATCGACACCCCTCCGACGCTGGGGTTGATCACGGTCAACGCGCTGGTGGCGGCGACCCACCTGATCATTCCGATTCAATCCTCCTACTTTGCGCTCGAAGGGACAGACGATCTGCTCGACACCATCGAGCGCATCAAGGCGCGACCCAACCCGCAACTGGAAGTTCTGGGGGTGGTGGTGACTCTGCACGATCGACGCACCACCCTATCGCGGGACATCTATGATCAGATCTGCCAGGTCTTTGGGAAGAAGGTCTTCGAGACGACCATCTCCAAGTCTGTCCGACTGGAAGAGAGCCCTGCCTACCGGGAATCGATCTTCCATTACGCTCCCCAATCGAGTGGGGCCATTGAATATGCCAGCCTGTGCGACGAGGTGATCAGCCGTGCCAACTAAACGGGGACTCCCCACGACCCTCAAGATGCGTCATGACCGACACTATGTCGAGGAGCTTGCCTCGTTGCGGGGGGCCCCGATTGGGCGAATGATTGCCCTCGATCGCCTCGAACCCAACCCAGATCAACCGCGGGTCGATCTGGGAGATCTGGAAGACCTGGTAGCCTCGATTCAGGAGAAGGGGGTTCTCGAGCCCCTCCTGGTGCGACCCTACGAGGTGGGTGGACGATTCATGATCATCTCGGGAGAGAGGCGTTTTCAAGCTTCTCGCCAGGCTGGGTTGACCGAAGTTCCGTGCATCGAGATGGAGGTTGACGACCAGACGGTGGCGGAGATCGCGCTCATCGAGAATTTGCAGCGGAAGGATTTGACCCCCTTCGAGGAGGCGGATGGTCTGCAACTGCTGGCAGACCGGTTTGGATATACGCACGAGGAGATCGCCCGAAAGATTGGTAAGGCTCGCTCATCTGTCACGGAATCAATGAGTTTGAGTCAGATTCCTAAGGCGTTACGTGAGATTTGTGATCGTGCGCGCATTTCCTCGAAATCACTTCTTCTTCAAGTAGCACGTCAACCAGATCAGGAGAGTATGGCAGAGTTCGTGGAGCGGATCGCGCGAAGCGGGATGACACGGGACGACGCCAGAAAAGAACGGAGGACTCCGCAGTCTCGCCCCTCCCCCTTCACCTACCGCTTTGCCTCCCCCGGTAAAGAGTTCCGCCTCGAGCTCAAATTTCGGCGGGCAGAGGTCTCCGAAGTGGAGCTGATCGAGACCCTCGAAGCGATCCTGCAGAATCTGCGGAGTCAGCGCCCACCAACCGATTGACCTGTTTTGACAGATCTCCAGGCTCAATGGCGTCCCGGAAACGACGCTGAAAGGGCTCTCCGGCGTCTGCGGGAGAGCCCTTCTTCAGTTGGTGGGAGGATGGGGGAGGGAAGACGACGTTAACGAT
>JBEIJP010000281.1:0-4716 GCA_040380245.1 Acidobacteriota bacterium
CCCGTTTAGTCATCGGGCCGGAGCCCGTTTAGTCATCGGGCCGGAGCCCGTTTAGTCATGGTTGAGGGTGACGAGCAGTTTGCCGGTATTCCCCCCCGTGAAGAGACGGGAGAGGGCGGATGGAGCCTGATCAAGCCCGTGGACTTCATCGATGCGGTAGTGAAGGCGGCCCTGCTGGTGCCAGGCCACCAGATCCTGGATGGCCTCCATGGCGCGGGGGGCGTAGTCAAGCACGATGAATCCCTCGATGCGGGCACGTTGCACCAGCACGTTCGCAAAGTTGGCCGGACCGGGTTGCGGGGAGGTGGCGTTGTATCCGGCGATGAGACCACACAGAACGATGCGGGCGCGAAGGTTGATCTGGGCGAGCACGGCTTCGAGGATCGAGCCGCCAACGTTCTCGAAGTCGATGTCGATGCCGGCGGGGCAGTGCTCGCGGAGTCGGGAGGAGACTTTCTCCGTTTTGTAGTTGATGGCCGCGTCGAACCCCAGTTCCTGGGTAATCCAGCGGCATTTGTCGTCGGAGCCGGCGATGCCCACGACGCGGCACCCCTTGATCTTACCGATCTGGCCGACGAGAGAGCCGACCGCTCCTGCGGCGGCGGAGACGACAAGGGTCTCGCCGGCGACGGGGCGACCAATGTCGAGAAGCCCAAAGTAGGCGGTCATCCCGATATGACCGAGCAGACCAAAGTGGGCGGTGAGGGGAAGTCCGGGGATCTCCGGCAGCAGCGTCAGGCCCGCCCCATTGCTGAGCGCGTACTCTTGCCAGCCGAGGAGCCCCTGGACGTGAGCGCCCTCGGGGAATCCGGGGTGGCGGGATTGGTGAACGACGCCGATGGCGACTCCGCGCATGACCTCGCCGAGGGGAACCGCGGGAAGATAGGTGTCGGCGGCCGCCCACATCCGATTGGTCGGGTCGAGCGAGAGGTGACGAACACGGATGAGAAGCTCCCCCTCGCGAAGCTCTGGAAGAGGCGAGGCTGTCCACTGGAAATCGGATGGCTGGAGGTTGCCGGAGGGGCGCGAAACAAGACGCCATTGATGATTGAGCGGCTGGGTCATAAGCGTTGAACTCCTTTGCGGGAAGAGGGGCGAGAAGGATCCAGCTCATCCACGGAGGGCGAGACCGGAAAGAGTGGGAGCGGCGTTTCGGAGCGTGGCAGCTGGACGTCGGCCGACGGTGCAAGCTCGAGGATCTCGCGGACAGGACGGAAACTGCGCCGGTGAATAGGGAGAGGGCCCAATCGCTGAATCGCCTCCAGATGGACCGGGGTCGGATAGCCCTGGTGGACGGCCAGGCCATATCCCGGGTGGAGAGCGTCCAGCTCTTTCATCCGCTGATCCCGGGCCGTTTTGGCGAGGATCGAGGCGGCGGCGATCGAGGCGGAACGAGCATCCCCCCGGATGAGGGCCTCTTGCGGGATGGGACAGGATGGCAGGGTGCGGGCGTCGACGAGCAATCGATCTGGCAAAAGTGCCAGCGAATCGACGGCCCGGCGCATGGCGAGCAGGCCGGCCTGGTAGACATTGAGCCGGTCGATCTCTTCGGCCTCGACAAAGACCACCGACCAGGCGAGCGCGGCGGCCCGAATCTGCTCGGCGAGCAGTTGACGGCGCGCCGCGGAGAGTCGCTTGGAGTCGTCCAGCCCTGGGAGGGTTGACAGCAGATCGATTCGCGGGGGGAGGATGACGGCCGCGGCGGCGAGAGGGCCGGCGAGCGGTCCGACTCCCGCTTCGTCGACACCCGCGACAAGGGACACCCCCTCCTTCCAACAGGCGCGTTCGAAGCCAAGCAGCCGCGCGAGACGATCCGCTTCGTGTTGCCGGGAGTCCTGACTCGCGAGGAGCTGTCGCCCAAGAACGCGGGCCCCACGCCGCGGATCGTTCGCGAGCGCCTCGACGAGGCCTTCGGGCGGCGGTCCTTCGAGAAGCAACAGCTCCTCCCGCAGACGCACGAGGGGGAGCGCAAGCAGGCGGGAGAGATGAAGAAAGGGCTCGGTCATCGGACCTCACTGGGTCAGGCGATCCAGAACGTGATCAGAGCCGCTCCCAAATCGCGACAGAATCGCCAAGAGAACGGAGTACTCTTCCCGCGTCGGGAATGTTGTCAACGCGAATTATAGGGAGAAAGGGCCGCACGCAACAACCGTTCAGCAACGAAGAGCTCACGAAGCGGGAAGAGAGGGGGGACCCGATGGGAGATCCGATCAAAAGCTGGGAGATCACCAACGAAAAGGATTACAGGAACCGCCGTGCCCTTTTGCGGGGCGGGATCCTCGCCGGTACGGCGGCGGCCACCACCTGGCTCTACCGCCGACTGGCGTCGCCCGCGGGAAGCGGAAAAGAGACCGCCGGTCCGCAGACGGGAGGGTACCTGACGCCGGAAGGGGAGCCGGCGACAGACCTCTACGATATCACCCACTACAACAACTTCTACGAATTTTCGACCAGCAAGGAGGGAGTCGCCCCGCGGGCCGAACGATTCACCACTCGGCCGTGGACAGTCGAGGTCGGCGGGTTGGTCCATCGACCGCGGACCTTCGACCTGGACGAAATCGTCCGCCTGGGGGTGGAGGAGCGCGTCTACCGATTCCGCTGCGTCGAGGCGTGGTCGATGGTCATCCCGTGGCTGGGGGTGCCCCTTGGACGGCTTCTCTCCCAGGTCGAGCCGATGGGGAGCGCGCGGTTTGTCGCGTTCGAGACCCTCTTCGATGCGACACGGATGCCCAATCAGCGGACGCAAGTCCTCCCCTGGCCCTACGTCGAGGGATTGCGGCTCGATGAGGCGCTCCATCCGTTGACGCTGCTCTCGACGGGCCTCTACGGAAAAGCGCTGTTGCCACAGAATGGCGCGCCGATTCGACTGGTCGTCCCCTGGAAGTACGGGTTCAAGAGCATCAAGTCGGTCGTCCGCATCCGGCTGGTCGCCGAACAGCCTCCGACAACCTGGTCGATGGTCGCGCCCGATGAGTATGGCTTCTACTCCAACGTCCATCCAGGAGTCTCGCACCCGCGTTGGAGCCAGGCGCGCGAGCGCCGCATCGGCAGCTGGGGGATGCGCGATACGCAGCTCTTCAACGGCTATGCCGAAGAGGTCGCGTCGCTCTACACGGGAATGGATCTGAAGCAGAACTATTGAGGGAGGAAGCGTCGAGATGGTCAGCCGAAAAGTCGATGGGCGGTTCCTGCAAACGCTGTTGATCGTCAACGGGGCCATTCCCGCGCTGCTGCTGGGATGGGACGCCTGGCAGGGGCAGCTCGGCACCCACCCACAGGAGTTTGCGATTCGGACAACGGGCAGCCTGACCCTGATCTTCCTGACGCTGACCCTGACCGTCCGCCCGTTGATGGAGTGGTTGCGGGTTCCCGCCCTCATCGGATTGCGCCGAACCGCGGGACTCTTCAGCTTCTTTTATGCCTTGCTGCACCTCACCGCCTACAGCTGGTTCGATAAAGAGCTGCAGGTGAGAGCGATCGTGGCCGATACACTGGAACGACCGTTCATCTTCCTTGGCATGGCGGCCTTTCTCCTCTTGCTGCCACTGGCGGTGACCTCGACGAGGGCCATGGTGCGTCGGCTGGGTGGACAGCGATGGCGGAGAATCCACTGGGCGGTCTATCCGGCGGCCTGTGCCGGGGTCGTTCACTACTACCTGCTGGTCAAGGCGGACACGACCTACCCTCTCGGATTTGGGCTCGCCATCGGGCTGCTGCTCGCCTACCGGCTGCTCCGCCGCCGACTCCAGCGCCACCGCCTGATCGAGGATCCCCCGGGCCAGATCAGATCCGCTTGAGCAGGGGATCCCCTCCGCTCCGCGGATTGCGTACCAACACCAGGACGAGGAACGCTCCGATCAGGGGGATCAAGCTCGCCGCCACCAGGATGGGCGCGAACGAGTATCGATCCGAGATGACTCCGATCAGAAGGGTCGAGAGGATCGTGCCGCTTCCCGCGCCCGTCCCACTCATGCCGCTGACCGTTGCCACGGTATCCTCGACATAGAGATCCGACGCCAGCACAATCGCCATCGTCGAGAACGAGGCGTAGGCGAACGTGGAGATCGCGAAGAGTCCGGCAATCACGAAGAGCTCTGACGTATAGAGGGTCGGAATCAAAAGAGTCATCCCGATTCCACCAAAGATCACCACCGCCTTCCGCGCCCACCCCACAGACCAGCCACGGTGGATCAGCCAACTGGAGACCCCACCGCCAAAAAAGTTGCCGAGATCAGCGGCGACAAAAGGGATCCAGATCGCCATCAACGAATGCTCGATCTGGAAGTTGCGCGAGACGAGATAGATGAAGAACCAATCGGTAATGAAGAACCAGATCGGATCGGTGAAAGAGCGGGCAATGATGACGCCCCACGTCTGGGGAAGCCGCAGCAGATCCCGCCAGGGGGGAGGCGACGCCAGCCGGGATGCTTCGCCGGCTTTCAACGGGCGATCGCCGAGCGAATCCTGTTTGTCCGCGAGGAGCATCTGCCGCTCCTCTGGCGTGATATTGGGGTGGGTCTCCGGAGAACCTGCCAGCTTGCGCCAGACCAGGACCCATAACAGTCCCAGAAAGCCGGGAATGATGAAGGCCGGCCGCCAACCAAACTGCTGATAGATCGGGATGATCAGGAAAGGGGCGATGGCGCCCCCGATCGAGGAGCCGCTGTCGAAGAGCGCGGTCGCCAGACCTCGTTCACGCTTGGGAAACCACTCGGC
>JBEIJP010000282.1:0-4707 GCA_040380245.1 Acidobacteriota bacterium
CGCCCCTGGAGTGGCAGCTGCCGCAGGAGGGCCACCCACAGGGCCACCAGCAGCCGGCTTCGGGGGAGGGCTCGGCGGGGAGCAGCCCGGGCTCCGGGGGGCAGGGCACCGACAGCGGGCGTCTCATCTTGGATCATCGCGGAATCGTCATGCATGTGAATACAGTTGATACTTCTCGATATAGGCCGCCACAGATGGGGGAACCAGCTCGTGTAGCGCTCTGCCCTGGGCGACGGCCTGACGGATGTTGGTGGCGGAGACATCGACCGAGACATAATCGGTCAGATAGATGTGGCGGCTCTCCAGCTGTTGCCTCGTTGGTCGCCTGCCTCCACGAAGATCGACGACCAACTCCTGGATCCGGCCCGGCAGGTGACCAGCCAGTTCAATCAGCGAGGTCTTTTCCTGGCCGGGAAAACCGGGCCTCATCGCGACGATCGTGCTGTAGAGGGTAAGCAACTCCTCGTACTGGCGCCAACACGAGACGTCCCGAAAGGAGTCTGCTCCCATCACGAAGAAGAGGCGCGATTCCGGGGAGCTCTCTTGCAAACGACGCAGGGTATCGACCGTGTAGGGCGTCGCACCCGGTTCCACCTCGAGGGTCGAAACGTAGAGTCGGGGTGCTGGCGCGGTGGCCAACGCCAGCATTGCCAGCCGGTGATAGGGGGAACTGATGGTCTGCCCCCGCTTATGAGGCGGCGTGGCCGCCAGCACCAGCAATAGCCGATCGAGAGCGAAGGCGTCAACCAGCCTCTCCGCAATGGCCAGATGGCCCGAGTGCGGAGGGTCAAACGTTCCTCCATAGACTCCGATACGCTCTATCAAGGGGTTCCCTTCAACTTCCCAAGGGGAACTCAGGTGACGGTACATCCCACACCGGGGCTGCCCCATCGATCTCCTCTGAGGCCGATTTGGCAAGCCGCTCCGCCTGGCGAAGTTCGGAGAGCTTACGGCGGATCGCGTGTAGTAACTCCGGAACCCCATTCCGGGTGATGGCGGAGATGACGTGAAACTCCAGATGAGCGTCGTGGCAGTGCTGCCGCAGTTGCGCGAGCCGCTCTGGGTCTTCCAACGCGTCGAGTTTGGTCGCGACGACAATTCGCGGGCGAGACGCGAACGCGGGCTGGTAGGCCTTCAACTCCCGAGTGACTACTTCCAGGTCCGCGATTGGGTCCTGGCTCATACCAGACAGGTCGACCAGGTGAAGCAAGAGCCGTGTTCGTTCGATATGTCGAAGAAATCGATCGCCCAACCCTGCTCCCCGGTGCGCGCCCTCGATCAGTCCCGGAATGTCCGCGACGACAAAGGTCTCAAACTCACCGAGGTCAACGACCCCCAGATGGGGCTCCAATGTCGTGAAGGGATAGTCCGCAATCTTGGGGCGAGCGGCAGAGATTGTCGAGATGAAGGTCGATTTTCCGGCGTTGGGGAGCCCGACGAGGCCGACATCCGCAATTAACTTCAGTTCAAGCCGGATCCGTCGCTCCTGGCCTGGCGTCCCTTCTTCGTGCCGTCGGGGAGCCCGATTGGTCGAGGTCGCGAATTGGGCGTTGCCCCTCCCGCCACGCCCACCCGCCGCCAGCAGGATTCGCTGGCCAGGTTGGATGAGATCGCCGATGATCTCGCCGGTCTCTTCATCCTGGGCGATGGTCCCGACTGGTACCAGGAGTGTCAGGTCCTCTGCACTGGCGCCGTGTCGCCGGCTGCCCTCTCCGTGACGTCCTCGCGGTGCGGTGTGCTCTGGGTTGTACCGAAAGTGGAGAAGGGTGTTCATCCCTTCGGTCGCTTCGAGATAGACCGAACCACCGCGACCTCCATCGCCACCCGATGGACCACCGCGTGGCACAAACTTTTCGCGGCGAAAAGCCGTCACCCCGTTGCC
The DNA here is from genome assembly GCA_040380245.1 of Acidobacteriota bacterium. Classification (GTDB taxonomy): domain Bacteria; phylum Acidobacteriota; class Blastocatellia; order RBC074; family RBC074; genus CAIOZW01. The sequence continues at coordinate 1,883 of JBEIJP010000282.1, forward strand.
GCCATCTCCTCCCCGGACGTGAATTCTGGCTTGATCAATTAACATCTGACAACATCTGAATTCACGAAAGAACCTCGTTCACGGTCGAGTGAGCAACTCCCCCGCGATGAAGGCAGAGGGCTACTGCGCAGGGACCGGGGGATCTATACTGATGAACCGACCTTTTCTACCCCGGTCTTCAAACTTGACCGTACCGGTGATGGTGGCGAAGAGGGTGTCGTCACTCCCGATCCCCACATTGCGGCCTGGCTTGAATCGGGTTCCCCGTTGCCGTACCAGGATCGACCCGCCGGGGACCAGCTCCCCTCCAAAGCGCTTGACTCCGAGCCGCTGGGCCGCCGAATCCCGGCCATTTCGTGAACTTCCTACCCCTTTTTTGTGTGCCATAGGTCTTCCCTAACTTTCCTTGATCTGGTGATGCGAAACTCTGCAGGCCAAACCAGCAACTTGCCAGTCCCTTGAGCCGCTTGACGGGATCGTTCATCCGGCGAATGGGCCTCCCAATCTCTACCCGTCCTGGAGCAGGGCGACCCGAGAGGCCGCGGCTGGGGGGGGCGAGCATCGTGGCCAGGCCGGACAGATCAGGCGATCGTATCGATCAGCACCGAAGTGTATCCCTGACGGTGCCCCTTCTTACGCTTGTACTGTTTCCGTCGCTTGAACTTGAAGACGATGATCTTCGGACCCCGTCCGTGTTCGACAATCGTTCCCACGACGCGTGCTCCGTCGATGATCGGAGCTCCGAGGCGAACCCCGGACTCGTCTCCCGCCGCCAGCACCTCCGTGAATTCAATGTTCTCCCCCGCCTCTTTTCCCGCCAGGGAGGGGACTCTGACCACATCCCCGGGGCTGACCCGGAACTGTTTCCCGCCGGTTCGGATAATCGCGTATGCCACGGTTTCTCTTCCTTTGTTTTGATTCCTGATGTCTTGATTGCTGTCGTCTTAACTCAGATCGTCTTTGTTCTCAACTCATGCTTTCCCACAACTGGCCATCTCACCCTGGCGCGTCGACTGACTTCGTCGACATGCTCCTTCGATTCGCCAGCGTGCCAATCAGGGAAGCGCGTAGCCAAACAAAGTTCGTAAGTATAGAGTCAGCGGCGTCGCGATGTCAACGCACGCACGGTTCCAACTCGGCGAGTCACGCCCACATTCTTCTGTCGACAGGAGTTCGGCAACGGAGGCGGGCGGCAGAAATTCGGCTTGCTCTCCGTGTTCGTCTCGCGCTAGTATAGAAACTTCGTTGAGTGGGATGGTGTTCAGCCCTACTACACACTCGATCAGCTGGCTGGTCAGGCTGATCTGATAACAGTGAGATATGAGATATGAAAGATCTGAACTCAGGGAGACTTGAGGTCGATTGAACCGTTCCTTCCCAAGCCCGTGTGCAGCCCATCCTAGGGTCTGTCGGATTGACCTGGCGGCTATCTTGCCTTGTTTCCACCCTGCCTCCATCAGGCGCGTAACAGGATCAGGCGCACAAGAGGTCAAAAGAGAAAAGAATCGCAAGGCGCACCACTCACGACAGTCCAACTCTTCGGATTATACGGAGAGATCGATCCGTTTAAGTCAGGTATATCGGCTCAGCCATTTGTCAGAGACTGTCTCCGGGGGGATCTCCAAAAGAGATCGAGATAGAAAAGACTGAAAAGACGGAAAAGACCTGTCCCGGGAACACCTTCGGCAGTGGAAGAGCAAGCAGGGCTACATGAAAGTAATCTGTCCAAAGTGCCATTACGAGAATCAAGCGAGTGGGACGCGTATTGTTTGCGGCCGTTGCGCGACTTTGATCGAAGTCCAGTTGTCGCCGGAGCGCGGGGGGCGGGCGGGAGGAGAAGAGCCGCCCGGCCAGCGTCAGACAAGCCGGCTGTCGAGAGATGGCGCCGCTGAATCCCGCCGCGAGGGGCGTCCGACGCGGGATCCTTATGCGACGAGCATTGGGGGAGATTTTGGGGATGTTCTCGACCTGACCGCCACTCACCCGGAGGAGAGGGGGGCCGCCGATCCGGCATACGAGCGCCGCACGGATCCCTTGACAGGCGATTTGTGGAGCGCGAGCGAGTCGGCGAGGGAAGACAGCCGTCGAGAGAACCAAGGGGAGAACCGGGGAGAGAACTGGGACGAGGGGCGGCAAGAGAGTTGGAGCGGGAGAGGCGGGGCCGATCGATCGTTGCCCAACACCGTGGGCACTCCCTCCCTGCCGTTGACAGCGGCCTCTGAGATCGGAGCCCCCCCTGCGGCCTGGATGGAGCGGGAAGGTGGGACACTCGAGCCAGGAAGTGAACGAGAGACCCGCGACTATTTTGAGCCCCCCGACCTGGTTGGGGCCAACTGGCCACTCCTCACCGAAAATGGCCCGACGGGAAATCTCGAAGAGGCGGAGGGCCAGCCGCGAGGCGCGGGTGAGCTGTCTGGCGGGCGGCAAGCGATGTTCACGCGCTTTTTGCTGGGCGCAATCGTCTTCGCAGGGTTGATCGGGGGAGCCTATTTCTTCCTGGGCGATCTGATTCGCTCGCGTCAGGAGGGGGTAGCTCCGTCGTCAACCGGGGAGACCACCCGAGCTGCCTTGAAAAACGACAGTCCGACCAGCCGACCCACCCCCGATGTCCCTGCCGCACCCAGCGAGCCTGCACCGTTGGAGGGGGCAGTTGGACCATCCGGGAGCAGTGAGTCGTCCGCTTCAAAGCAGGAGCGCCAGGCGGCTGGCGCGGTCGATATTGTGCCGATGACAGAGCGAGCCACACCCTCCGAGCCAGTCAAACCAACGCCGGCGGCCGCTCCGAAGAGCCCATCAGTGAGTGGTCCGTGGACTCTTCAAGTCGC
>JBEIJP010000283.1:0-4704 GCA_040380245.1 Acidobacteriota bacterium
AATTGTGCGGAGGTTCTGGCGTCATATCTCAACAAATGAAGACAACAATTCTGGCGAAAGTCAGACGTTGGCGGAAGTTCCAACCAACGCACGTCGAACACTCAGCCTCCCTACGTGGAGTCAGGAGAACGGCAGGTCACGGTTAGAACCGAGGCGAACGCAATGTTGTCGCTGATGGTCCACCAGGTTGGCGCATTCTGGGGGCAGTTTGCGCCAACCTCTCCCCCGCCGGTTCGTTCGATCCGCGGGGCCCTGGACCAGGTTGACAAGCGACTCTCCCGCGCTCATCCCAATCAGGATGAAAGCGGAGACCTCGAGTGACGCTCTCGGATCGGGCTGGACGAACCGATCCTCCACGCGCACTTGATCGGATGAAATGCCTGACTGGCCAGACCTGACTGGCCGGATTTGACAAAATCGCGCGGAGCGCCAGAGCCGGCGCCCGCCGCCGCCGGGAGACTCGACGGTCGATCCCGTGATCGAACACGACCCTCAGGGGGTCACCGTCTGGATTCACCGTCTGAATTCATTGGTCGGGAACGCGGCTCGACATCGTAGAAAACGGAGCGGAAAGCGGAGTGCGGCTCCATTTACTCATTCTCGGTTCTGCAACGAATGGAAAAGAACGATTCAGCGGCGCCCTGGCCAGGTCAGCCAAACCTCCAGGGCTCTCTCCCGCCCAGTGCCGGTGGGAGGCGGTGTGATCGGAAGCGGAGCGGGTTGCTTCCAGAAGAGGCTCACCCTCACCTCCGCACGATCCCTGACTGACTTCCCGACAAGGGAGCCGGTCAGCGTGAAAGTGGCTGGTGCACATCTTTCGGTTCTTGGTCCATTCCGTCTTTGGCGGCGCGTCTCCTTGCGCAACGCCCACCGCGGAGAGAAGGGAAGATCCTGTTCCCGGTTCTTCCCTCCTTTCCAGTCGGTGAACCAGTCTCACGGAAAGCGGGGAGTAGTTCGTTCTGCGATTGGTGCAGAGTAGCTAGGGGTGGCAGATGTATCAACCGCAGCCCGGCTCTCCCTGCTTTCCGTGAGTCCATCCCCCCAGGATCATCCAGAGAGCCGTGCGCTCTCCCCATCTCCTCAGCCAGCGGGGTGTCCGGAGAGGGGGACCAGCCCTGCCGTGTCGTTGGGGGCTGTCCCCCCTGCGACAAGGCTCTTCTCACCCACTTCCGTCTGGAGGGTTCTTCAACACCATGGCGATCGTCTTGAGCAAGGTCTCCGCCGTGTACGGCTTGGGGAGAAAGGCCTGGATCTCCAGGGAGGTGGTCTCGGCCTGACGCGGCGTGGTCTTCAGCCCGCTGGTCGCGATGATGCGGAGGGAGGGCGCGAGCTTGCGCAGCGCGCGGATCGTCGCCGGTCCATCCATAAAAGGCATCATCATATCGGTCAGGACGAGCTGGATCTCGCTGGCACGAGCGGCAAACTGGGCGATCGCGTCGGTCCCGTCCTGGGCGGTCATAACCGTGTACCCGAAGGTGACGAGCGTCTCGCGGGCGACCTCCCGAATCGACGCCTCATCATCTACCACCAGGATGCACTCGCCATTTCCCCTTGGCAGGTCAGGCCGGAGGGGAGAGGGGGCGGCGGGTGGCGGTCCCTGGCTCGCCGGCAGGTAGATGGTGAAATGGGTTCCCCGATCGACCTCGCTGTAGACATTGATGAAGCCCCCGTGACTCCGCACGATCCCCGCGGCGGTCGACAGGCCGAGCCCCGTCCCTTGCCCCAGCTTCTTTGTGGTGAAGAAGGGGTCGAAGATCTTGTCGAGAATCTCCCGGGGAATTCCGACTCCGCTGTCCTGCACCAGCAGGCGAACGTATCGCCCTGGCCTGGCCTCGACATTCATCCGGGCGTAATGTTCATCGATCTCGACATTCTCCGCTTCGATCCGGAGTTTACCGCCCTCCGGCATGGCGTCCCGCGCGTTGACGCAGAGGTTCATCAAGACCTGGTGCAGCTGGGTGGCGTCTCCGCTCACCGTCCAGAGTCCGGGTGCCAGTGAGAAGCGAATCTCGATATTCTTGGGGAAGGTATCGGTCAGAATCCGAACGATCTCCTTGATGAGGTGGCTCGGTTGAAGAGTCGTGTAGTCGCCCTCGACTCCCCTGGCGAACGAGAGAACCTGGCGGATCATCTCGCTGCCACGGAGGGCGTTGGTCTGGATCAGCTCGAGGAGGCGGAGGCTGCCTTCCTCGTTTGTTCGCATCTGCAGCAGTTCAGTGGCGGTCAGGATCGGGGAGAGAATATTGTTGAGGTCGTGAGCAATCCCTCCGGCGAGCGTTCCAATGCTCTCCATCCGTTGTGCCCGAAGAAACTGGGATTCCAACCGCTTCTTCTCGGTGATATCGCGAATGATGACGGTGAAGAGCCGCTTGCCGTCCGCGTTGATCTGAGAGATCGAAGCCTCGATCGGAAACTCCTCCCCATCGGCGCGCAGTCCGGAGATCGGCCGCACCTGCCCCATCTGCCGCTGGGTGACTTGGGTCTCCCCAAAGACCCGGATGTGCTGGTGGTGGGCTTCGCGGAACCGCTGGGGAATCAGCCGATCGAGGGGCTCTCCGAGCACGGTCCTGGCCGGACATCGAAACATCTTCTCGGCCGCGGTATTGAAGAGAAGAATCCGTTGTTCTTCGTCAACAGTGATGATCGCGTCCATGGCGGAAGCGATAATGCCGGCCATCCACGTCGGGTTGAGCGCCAGGAAGGTATCGGTCGCCGCCTCGCGGGTCTCCTTCGTGGTTCCTTCGGATTCGCCCGACTCGGCGGGTGGATCCACGTGCAGTCCGTCCTCAGGTTCGATCCCCATTACCACGCCTCACCCACGCCGGTGATCTCCTCCACCCGGATTCGAAAGACGATCGCCTCTCCGTCCACCTGTGTCATCTTCGACTCGACAGGACTGAGATGGGGGAGGTGGCGAAAGAGCGCCGCCAGAATCTGTTCCCGCTCCGCCGGATCTTCGACCTCCTGGTAGGTTCCGAAGGCCAGCACGCTTCGCCAATGGTAGGCGTCGCGGATCTCATCGACTTGCAGGCAGGCCTGCGGGTTGGACCGCAACGCCTCGACCTTCCATCCCGGGAGGGAATGGATGTGGATCGAGCTGCCGTCGTAATAGTAGTGGACGGGAACGACGTAGGGCCGGCCGTTCGCGATACAGCCGAGCCTGCCCAGGTGCGACTGTGCGAGCAGTTGGGTTGCTTCACTGAGGGAGAGATTCCCGAACTTCATTTCGCCGGCTCCAATCCGCCCTCCTTGATCCGAACAATCTGCACAGAAGCCGGGGCGTGCCAGGCGATCGCCTGTGAGACAGATCCGAGGAGGAAGCGTTCCCAGGCATGGTAGCCGTGCGAGCCAAGCAGGATCAGGTCCGCCTTCCAATCTCGCGCCGCGGTGAGGATCACCTCTTCGGCATGGCCGATCATCGCCTCTCGCGAGATCGCGATCGGGCTGGTCCGGGTCTGGTTGCTGGCTTCGAGGGTCTGCTCCGCTTCGCCCAGCACCTGTTCCGCCTGCTCCCGTCCGGCCTGCTCCGCCTGCTGATAATAGTCATCCGGCAGCACCCAGGTATCGATGGTCGGGGTTGTTGGAAGATGGATCGCCGTTACCAGCCGCACTTCCGTTCCCTCTGGCCAGGGACGCTCGGCCACCTCTCGCACCGCGGCCTTACTGCAGGCAGACCCGTCGACGCCCACCAGTAATCGCAGTCCAGGCCCAGTCTGCTCCTGGCGCGGTCGAACGACCTCCACCGAACAGGAGGCGTGGCTGGTGATGGCACGCGAGACAGATCCCAGCCACATCCGCTCGAATGGATTGTAGCCGTGCGTGCCGATCATGATCAGGTCCGCTCCCCACTTCTCCGCCTCATCGAGGAGCGCCTCTTTAGTGTTTCCCTTGACATACCGCCCCCGCACGACGATTGCCGGGTCGGCGATCGCGCGAAACCGGCCGAGGGCCTGCTCGACCGCCGCCGTCGCCTGATCCTCCAGCGCCTTCTCCCACTCGACATAGTAGGCGCCCGGCATCGGCAAAGGCCCCGCCATGGCTGGCGAGGGAACCTCCGCGACGGAGAGGATCTCGATCTCACTTCCTTCTGGCCAGGGTAGTCGAGCCGCCTGCTCCACCACCTCCTGACTGCTCTTCGATCCGTCAACTGCCAGTAAAACCTTCATCGCGCTCTCCTCTTTCCACTTCGTCCGGCCGACGACTTCCACGGATTCCCGCTGATCAGGAATGCGCCAGCCCCTCCTCCAACTTTTTGAGACGGTAGCGCAACTGATCCCGGGAGATTCCCAGAAGGTCCGCGGCCCGTGTCTGGTTCCCACCGCTTCGCTGCATCGCCTGCTCGACCAGCGACAGCTCCACCTCTTCGAGGTTGACCCCCTTCTCCGGCATGAGAAACGCTGGTCTTCCCCGTCCGGTTGCAGGTTGCTCCGTCGCCGGAACTTCGCCCGGACCTTGTCCTCCACCCGGAGACCGGAGTCCCTCTCCCCTCTCCGCCCCACCCGTCACCAGATCCCGCGGCAGCCAGGTCGGAGTGACCCGTTCCGTATCTTCCAGAATCATGACCCGTTCGATCACATTGCGCAGCTCCCGCACATTGCCCGGCCACCGGTAGTGCCGGAAGATCTCTTCGACCTCCGGCGTCAGCCCTTCGACCCGCTTCCGAAAACTGCGATTGAAAGATTGAATGTAGTGGTTGGCCAGCAG
>JBEIJP010000284.1:0-4704 GCA_040380245.1 Acidobacteriota bacterium
GGCATCGCCTGGCTCCTCGACAACCTCGATGGAAGAATCGCCCGGCTGACCAACACCACCTCGGAGTTCGGCGTCGAACTGGACAGCATCGCGGATTTTCTCTCCTTCGGTGTGGCGCCGGCGGTCCTGGCCTATGCCTGGGGGTACGGTTCGACCCCTGGATTGGAGAAGGTCGGGGTGGCCATCTCCTTTCTCTTTCTGGTCTGTGGGGCGCTCCGACTCGCCCGTTTCAATGTTATGGCCCGCACCTCGAGTGACGCCTTCACCGGCAAGACGAGCAAGCTCGACAAACGTTATTTTGTCGGCTTGCCAACCCCTGGCGCGGCTGGGCTGGTCGCGGGGCTGATCCACTTCTTTCCATCCCCAGTCGCGGCACAGGCCGGGACGCAGCGCCACTGGAACAGTCTGTTTTTGCTGGCAGTGATGGGCTCCCTGGCGCTCCTTATGGTCAGCACACTTCGCTACACGAAGTTCGTCGACCTGGGGGCCAAACTGCGTCAACCTTTCCTGACGCTCCCTTTTCTCTCCCTGCTCGTCATGGGCATCTGGTTCTACTCGGAGTGGATGATGTTGATCGTCGCCGGGAGCTACGTCCTTTATGGTCCTTTACTGAAGGTCGGTGGGCTCCTCCAACGGATCCGCCGTGGGGGGACGCCGCCTGGCGACGCTGGGCCAGCAGGTTGAACCCGGAAGGAGCACGGTCACCAAAAGACTCGGCTGGCTCCCTCCACCCCAGCCTCCTCGACCACTCCCGCCACCCCCGCCACCCTGGCCATCTTTTGTCACGGTGAAACCTCCAATTCTCCCCTGGCAGAGACGGGCTGACTGTCCGAATCCGACGCCATCGCGTATACTCTCTCCTTGCAGTCTCCACATCCCAGAACTCAAGGAGTGACCACTTGTCGACTACCTTCGAAACAATCATTATTCTCGATTTTGGTTCCCAATATACCCAACTGATCGCCCGCCGCATCCGGGAACTGGGGGTCTACTGCGAAATTCTACCCTACCATACCCCTCTCGAGGAGATTCAAAGGAGTCGACCCAAGGGGCTGATCCTCTCCGGTGGGCCCAGTTCGGTCTATGACGCCGACGCCCCCCACGTCGATCGCGAGATCCTCTCCCTCGGCGTTCCTGTCCTCGGGATCTGCTATGGCCTGCAGCTGCTCAGCTATCACCTCGGTGGCAAGGTCGAGCCCTCCCCCCGGCGCGAGTACGGCGCCGCCCAAGTCCGAATTACCCGTCCCAGTCGCCTCTTCGAGGGGGTTCCCTCCGACACCCCCGTCTGGATGAGCCACGGTGACCACGTTACCGAAGCTCCTCCGGGCTTTTCGGTGATTGCTGCGACTGATAACGCGCTGGGGGCGGTTGAAGAGGTGGCGCATGGCTGGTATGGGCTGCAATTTCACCCCGAAGTGGCCCACACGCCGGAGGGGAAGCGGATTCTGGACAACTTTGTGCGATCGATCTGCGGTTGTCGGGGAGATTGGACAGCGGCCTCGTTCATCGAGGTGGCGGTGGAGCGCATTCGGGCGCAGATTGGAGATCGGCGAGCGGTCTGCGGGCTCTCTGGCGGCGTCGATTCGGCGGTAGCCGCGGCCCTGGTGGCGCGGGCGATCGGAGATCGGTTGATCTGCCTCTTTGTCGATAACGGCCTTCTCCGACGAGGGGAGTTTGAACGGGTCCTGACCTCGTTCGCGGAGTATGGGAAACTGGATGTGCGCGGGATCGCGGCGGGTGAGCGTTTCCTGGGGGCGCTCGCCGGGGTGGAAGATCCGGAGCGAAAACGGAAGCTGATCGGGTACACCTTCATCGATGTCTTTCAGGAGGAGGCGGCGCGGCTCGGGCAGATCGACTTCCTGGTCCAGGGGACCCTCTACCCTGATGTCATCGAGTCTCAATCGGTCAAGGGGCCCTCGGCGGTCATCAAGAGCCACCACAATGTCGGTGGATTGCCGGAGACGATGCACCTCCAGCTGGTCGAGCCGCTCCGCGAGCTTTTCAAGGATGAGGTGCGACAGGTAGGGCGCGAGCTGGGGCTCCCCAGCGAACTGATCGATCGGCAGCCATTTCCGGGGCCGGGGTTGGCGATCCGTATTCTCGGGCCAGTCAATCCGGACGACCTCCAGCTGCTGCAGGCCTCAGATCAGATCGTCCTGGAAGAGATCAAGCGGGCTGGCCTCTATGCGGAGATCTGGCAAGCCTTTGCCGTTCTGCTCCCGATCCGGACGGTCGGAGTGATGGGCGATCAGCGGACGTATGAGCGGGTTGTCGCCATTCGGGCCGTGCGCAGTGTCGACGGGATGACCGCTGACTGGGTTCGCCTTCCCTACGAACTGCTTGAAACGATCAGCCGCCGCATCGTCAGTGAAGTCAGGGGAATCAACCGGGTCGTCTACGACATCAGCTCCAAGCCGCCCAGCACGATCGAAGGGGAATGAGAAGAGAGTGTTTAGTTTAATTAAGCGTTTAAGCGAATCATTAAGCAATGCCAGGAATTGTTTAAGCTGATAGCAGTTAATTGCTTAAAGTTTTTGCTTAAGTATGTTTGAAGGGGGGCCGCAAAAGTGGGAGGGGTGTGGCGGGCCGAGGTGTGAGTGCCGGTTCGTGCGGCGGATCCAGGTTGAGGCGGTTGGAAGAGGTTGAAGGCGGGGCAGCGTCGTCAGAGGGTTGGAGAAGAGGCGGGGTATGGCCGAGAAGCGAGAGTTCGTTCATCTGCACTTGCACACAGATTACAGTCTCCTCGACGGGGCGATCAAGATCGGCCCGCTCGCCAACCGGGCGGCGGAGATGGGGATGTCGGCGGTAGCGATCACAGACCATGGGAACCTCTATGGCGCCCTGGCCTTCTACCACAAGATGCGCGCGGCAGGGGTCAAGCCGATCATTGGGATGGAGGCCTACTACACGCGTGGGAGCCGCCACGAGAAAGGGCTCGCCGGGTTGGAACCCGGAGAGAAGCCAACCAATCACCTCGTGCTGCTGGCGACCAGTCTGACGGGCTATCACAACCTGGTCAAACTCTCCTCGCTGGCGTTTCTCGAGGGCTTCTGGCGGAAACCCCGGATCGATCGTGAGCTTCTGGCGGCGCACTCGGAGGGGCTGATCGGGCTCTCGGCCTGTTTGAGCGGCGTGCCGCCCTCGCTTCTGCTTCGGGATCGCTTTGATGAGGCCGCCCGCGCCGCGCTCGAGTTCGAGGATATTCTCGGTAAAGGCAACTACTACCTGGAGATGCAGGACCACGGACTCGAGGCACAGCAGCGGATTCGGAAGCCGATGGTCGAGTTGTCGAAGCGGACCGGGATCCCGCTGGTGGCGACCAACGATTCCCACTATCTGCTCCCGACCGATGTCAAAGCGCACGAGATGCTCCTCTGCATCGGAACTGGGAAGACGATCCGCGATCCAAACCGGCTGACCTACGGCTCCCCCGACTACTACTTCCGTTCCGCCGAGGAGATGTGGCAAACCTTTGGGGAGCGGCCAGACGCCTTGCTTCGGACGCTGGAGATCGCCGAGAAGTGCAACCTCGAATTCCCCAAGACGATCGACCAGGTTCCACTCTACCCGGTACCAGAAGGGTATTCCCTCGCCAGCTACTTTGAGAAGGTGGCCTGGGACGGCTTCGAGGAGCGCTTGCGGGAGATCTGGCAGCCTGCTCCTCCCCGCAACCCTCTCTCGACCTACCGGGATCGGCTGACTCTGGAGATCGAGACGATCAAGCGCATGGGCTACACCGGCTATTTCCTGATCGTCTGGGACTTCATTCGCTACGCGAGAAGGCGGGGGATTCCGGTGGGGCCGGGAAGAGGCTCGGCAGCCGGTAGTCTTGTCGCCTACTGCTTGAAGATCACGGATGTCGACCCGATCCAGTACGATCTGCTCTTCGAGCGGTTTCTCAACCCGGAACGGGTCTCGATGCCCGACATCGACGTCGACTTCTGCGTGCGGGGCCGTGGAGAGGTGATCAACTACGTCAGCGATCTCTATGGGCGTCAGAATGTAGCCCAGATCATCACCTTTGGGACGATGGCCTCCCGGGCGGTGATTAAGGATGTTGGCCGCGCCCTCGAGATGCCCTATGCTGAGGTGGAGAAGGTCGCCAAGATGATTCCGCCCCCCGGTTCGCGGAAGGAACGTCTCGATCGAGGAGGCGATCAAAACCAACCCAGACCTTCACCAGGCGATCGAGGGCAACCCGCAAGTCGCCGAACTGATTGAGATTGCCCGCCGCCTCGAGGGCTGCGCCCGCCACTCCTCCGTGCACGCCGCGGGGGTCGTCATCTCCCCCAAGCCGATCTTCGAGCTCGTTCCTGTCTGTAAGAGTCAGAATGAGGAGGTGACGACCCAGTTTGTCATGTCGGATCTGGAGAAGACCGGCATGCTCAAGATGGACTTCCTCGCCCTGACGACTCTGACGATCATCGAGGACACCCTCCACTCGATCGAACAGGCCGAAGGACAACGTCCAGATCTCACCCAGATTCCCCTCCAGGACGCGGCAGCGCTCAAGCTCTTCTCCGACGGACTGCTCAACGCCGTCTTCCAGTTCGAGAGCTCCGGCATGGTCGAGATCTGCCGGAAACTGAAGCCGGAGAGCCTCGAGGACCTCTCGGCGCTCAACGCCCTCTACCGGCCCGGTCCGCTCGATGGCGGAATGGTCGACGACTACATCAATCGGCGCCACGGGAGGGACACTGTCAC
>JBEIJP010000285.1:0-4692 GCA_040380245.1 Acidobacteriota bacterium
AGTGAGGTGGTTCTGGAGTGGCGTCTGGATGCTGCCCCTGGCGATGTGGGTCGGGCAGTCTCCAGCCCTGGCGCAGGGGCTCAACCCGGTCCGCTTCAGTGCCCGGATCGAGCCAGCACAGGTCCGGGCAGGCGAGAAGGCCAGGATCGTCCTCACCGCGACGATCGATCCCGGCTGGCACCTCTACTCGCTCAGCCAGCCATCCGGAGGGCCCAGACCGACGCGCATCACCCTCGAGGAGGGAGGTCCGCTCCGACTGGTCTCTCCCCCCGTCCAGCCCAAACCGCGCGTCGCGCCCGATCCGAACTTCTCGATGCCGGGAGAGCCGCCTTTCATGACAGAGACCTTCGAAGGCAAGGTCGACTTCCAACTGGCGGTGGTCGCCGAAGGTCCCCCGGGTACAGATCCCCGGTCGGCCGGGCTCAAGGTCTATTTCCAGGCGTGTGACGACCATCAGTGCCTGCCGCCGCGTACCCGCCCAGTCGACCTCGTGGTGACCGTTCTTCCGGGCGGCGCGCCGACAAGCGGCCCCAGCGCCGATCCACTGGTCGCGATCCTCCGGCAAGCGCCACCGCCAACTCCCGCCGCCACAGAGACGCCGGCGCTCCCTGCCCCAACGACAGAGATCACCCCCGCGCCCCCCACCCCCGCCGCCGTCGCTCCCAGCCAGGCAGACCAGACAGACGCCGACGCCGAGCGCGACCTCCGCAACCGTGGTCTGCTCAGCTACATCCTCTTCGCCATGGGAGTGGGGCTGCTCTCGCTGCTGACGCCGTGTGTCTTCCCCATGATCCCGATCACGGTCTCGTTCTTCACCAAGAAGGAGCACCGCACCGCCGGCGAATCAATTCGACAAGCCCTGCTCTACTGCTTCGGGATCATCTTCACCTTCACGTTTCTGGGATTGGCGCTGACGCTGGTGGCGGGGCCCGCCGGGATCAACCGCCTGGCGGCCAGCCCGTGGATGAACCTCTTCCTGACCCTGCTCTTCGTCGTCTTCGCGCTCAACCTCTTCGGCATGTTCGAGCTTCAGCTGCCGAGCTCCCTCATCAGCCGCCTCGACGCCAAAGCCCGGACCGGAACCACCGCCGCGACCCTCCTCATGGGTCTGACCTTCACCCTGACGTCGTTCACCTGCACGGCCGCCTTTGTCGGGACGGTGCTTGTCGCCGTCACCCAGGGAGACTGGTTCTGGCCGGCCATCGGCATGCTCTCCTTCTCGACCGCCTTTGCCCTGCCCTTCTTTCTGCTGGCGCTCTTCCCGCGCTACCTCCAATCCCTGCCGAAATCGGGCGGGTGGATGAACAGCGTCAAGGTGGTCATGGGCTTCCTCGAACTCGGGGCCGCTTTTAAATTCCTCAGCAATGTCGACCTGGTCTGGGGCTGGAACACCATCTCACGCTCGCTCGTCCTGGCGGCCTGGATCGCTCTCTCGCTGGTGACGGCCCTCTACCTGCTGGGGAAATTTCTCCTCCCTCACGACTCCCCGATCGCGCGGTTGAGCGTCGCCCGAATGCTCTTTGCGACCCTCTTCCTGGGCCTTGCCCTCTTCTTCACCACCGGACTCTTCGGCGCTCCCCTCGGGGAGTGGGAGGCGATGCTCCCCCCTGCTCCCAAAGGTGAGAAGACGCGCACGGCCAACCCCGCCGATGCCAGGAGTGCGTGGATCGAGTCCTACGACGCCGGACTCGCCCTGGCGCAGACCGAAAACCGCCCCGTCTTCCTCAACTTCACCGGCGTCACCTGCACCAACTGCCGCTGGATGGAGAGCAACCTCTTCCCCGATCCCCGTGTTCAACAGGAACTCTCCCAGTTTGTGCGCGTCGAACTCTTCACCGACCGGGAGACCCCTGAGGACGAGCGCAACTCCACCCTCCAGGCGGAGAAGTTTGCCACGGTGGCCCTGCCCCTCTATGCCATCGTCAGTCCAACCGGGACGATCCTCGCTCGCTTCCCTGGCCTGACCCGCAATCCCGAAGAGTTTGTCGCCTTCCTGCAACGCGGCGCGCGCCGATTCCAGGAGAGTCAAACCGCTCCATGAGCGATCGGGGCCACGGGACTCGGTTGGCCGACCAAGACTGGCCTTGAATTTCAGGGCTTGGTGGAATATGATCACCACTTTGTTCGGGTCGATGCTGATGTAACGGTCATCAGTAGTCTTACATTCCGCACTGGAGACTGGCTGCCATGCTTCGCTTCTTTTCGAAATTCCAGCGATCACGCAATATCGTGCTCTTTGCCTTCTGTCTGTTGCTCCTCGTCGGCCTGGTGATCTTCTACATCCCCAACGCCTCGATCGATCCGACGGGTCGGATGAACGCGGGGGCGGAGGACGACGAGGTCGAGGTCGCCCGCGTCGGCTCCCAGAAGATCCTGTTGGGCCAGTACCGGCTCCAGCTGGAGCAGATGGCGCTCCAATTTGGGCGGGGCAACAACTTCCCCCTCTCGGCGATGCGTGGCATCGGTGCGGATAAGCAGGTCCTGGACAATCTGATTGGCAGCCGTCTGCTCCTCGATATCGCCGACGAACTCAAGCTGTCCGCCACGGATCGTGAGCTCGCCGAGATCATCAAGGAGCAATTTTCAGACAATACGGGAAAGTTCATCGGCGCGGACGAGTACCGGCGCCGGCTTCGTCTCCAGGGAAAGAGCGTTGAGAGCTTCGAAGAGGAGCAGCGCGGATTGATCACTTCCAGCAAGGTCCGCGACTACTTCCTCTCAACCCCGCAGATCGGGGACCGCGAGGTCGAAGAGAAGTTCCGCGATGACTATACGAGAATCGACGTCGTCTACGCCGCTATCGATCTCGAGACCATCCGCAAGAAGTACCAGCCATCCGAGCAGGATCTCCAGACCTACTACCAGGCCAACCAGGCTGCCTTCAAGGCGACGGAACCTACCCGTCAGGTCGAGTACCTCTTCATCTCGACCGATGATGCCGCCAAAATAGTTCCGATCACGGAAGAGGAGCTCCGGCAAGAGTACGACGCGCGCAAACAGTTCGAGTATCGCGTCAGCGTCATCCGAATCGACGTCGCTTCTTCTCAGGACGAGGATGTCGCGCGGCAGAAGATCAACGAACTCAACCAACGGGTTCGTGGTACGAAAGATGTTCCCGGCGAGGACTTCGCGGCCGTCGCCAGAGGCAACTCCCAGGATCCCAGCAAGGCCCAGGGTGGCGATATCGGCTGGATCAAAAAAGACCCCAATAAAACATCCGATTGGCGGCAACGTCCGTACACCAACTCCCTCAGCGTGGGAGCGGTCGACGGTCCGTTCCGCGATGGTCGCAGCTGGTACGTCTTAAAGGTCACCGAAGAGCGACAGGTCCCCTTCGCCCAGCTTCGGGAGACCCTGCGCGCGACGATCAGCAACAACAAGGCCTTCCAAAAGGCTTCCCAACTGGCCGACCTCGCCTATGAGAAGGCGACCGAGTACAAAGATCTGCGCCGTGCCGCCGACGATCTCGCCAAGGAGTTGAAGGTCAGCCCAGCGACACTCGTTCGCAGTACCCCCTATTTCAAGTCTGGGGACCCGCTGCCCTCTCTCGGTAAGGGAGCCGGCTTTGCCAGCAATCCGGCCTTTGAAGAGGCGACGGCGACCCTGGCCAAAGGGGAGATTGGGGACAAGGTCAGCATTCCGGGAGGCCAGGCGGTCCCGCGCGTCAATGACCTGCTCAAGAATGGAGAGCAGCTGACCTTCGATCAGGCGAAAAACCAGGTCGAGCAGAAGTACCGGGCCGAGAAAGAGCCGCTTCTCGCCAGGCAGAAGGCGGAAGAGATCCTCCGGCAAGCCACATCCGCCGCCGAACTGGAGGCGCGCCTCAAGGCGGAGGGTCTGACCGTCACCAAAGGCAACAACTTCGAGACCTACACGTTCCCGGGCGTCGGTACGGGTGGAAAAGGCCCGATCGTATATCAGGCAAGGCAAGCGCTGCTTAAACTGCAGACCGGAAAGGTCGCGACAGCCCCACTCAAGGCTGGCGCCGCCTACCTCGTGTTCGGCGTCACCAACCGCGTCGACGCTGACATGGCGCAATTGCCCTCCCAGCGGTCCAGCATCCGATCGACTCTCCTGAGTGAACGGCAGTCGGCGATGGCAGAAGCGATCGTCAAGTCGCTGCGCGCCAAGTACGAAAAGGAAGGAAAGGTCAAGATCTACCAGGAACGGATCGACAAGCTCTTCGCGGAAGCCACGCCCCCCCAATAGAGGCTGAAGCAGACGCAGAGGGCCAGACCCGTCAGGTAATTGACGGATCGAGGGTAGGTTTCGTATAGTTTTGATCGATCTGAGGAGGCAGCCCAAGTTGCCTCCTCCGGTGTGGGCCGTTAGCTCAGTCGGTAGAGCAACTGGCTTTTAACCAGTGGGTCGTTGGTTCGAGTCCAACACGGCTCATCCCCCACCATCAAGAAGAGGTTGCCCCGTGTCGTTCCACCTGATAGGACGATACGGTGATCTCTCTATACATTCAGTCCAGCCAGTAGTGGGAATCGTCTCGGGCAGATCGTCAAAAGCCCGGGTCGGTGCCCCTGGCCGCGCGCACGCTGCCCCACGGCCTCCTCCCCCCTCCCCGGCTCCTGTGGTATAGTCGTACCCGGCCATTCTCAGCGGAAGACCATCCCCGTGGCATCACCGACCAGAGCCAGCGGGGAATGCCCCTTCGAGACCAACTGTCAGCCAAGACCCCGTGCG
>JBEIJP010000286.1:0-4674 GCA_040380245.1 Acidobacteriota bacterium
GCGATCGAGCAGGTTGCTCGGACGACGATGCGGCAACCCGCGACAGTGGAGGTCAGTCCGCGTGGACAGGCGGCGGTAACGGTCGAACAGCGAGCCTACTCGGTTGCGACCGAGTCGAAGACGGCTCTGCTCCTGCATCTCCTGGAAGAGGAGGAGCAATCCCGGGTGTTGGTCTTTACCCGGACACGCCGCAACGCGGAGCGGCTCTCCCACATTCTCTCGGCGCGTGGGCACAAGGTCAACCGGATCCATGCGGACCGAAGTCAGGCGCAGCGGCAGGGAGCGCTCGAAGGATTCAAGGATGGCCAGCACCGCATCCTGGTGGCGACCGATATCGCTGCCCGGGGCATCGATGTCGACTCGGTCTCGCACGTCATCAATTTCGATGTTCCGGAGGCGCCGGAGGACTATGTCCATCGAATTGGCCGGACGGGTCGGGCGGGCAAACTGGGACAAGCGATCACGCTGGTCTCTCCAATCGATGAGTTGTCGATGATGGCGATTGAGCGTTTGACTGGTCAGGCGATCGATCGAGTGGTGTTGCCTGGTTTTGGAGGCCTGGCCTTTGCGGCGCCGACTGCCGGAAAGACCGGGGGGGCGGCACTCGCGGCCCCTGCTCGTCGTCCTTTCCGACCGGTTCGTCGAGCGCGCTACGGGCGTTGACCTCCGCTCTTGTCTCTCAGCTGATAGGGCTCTCCCCGGAATCTGTGCCACCATGGCCATCTCCGGAGTGAGCCCTTTGCCATTTTGGGGGCAGGTGGAGGCGAGAGGTTGGTGGGAGAGGTCGTTGGCTTGCCGGCCGTTGGAGAAGAAAGCACATGAGGATCTATTTCATCCGGCACGGACAGACCGTGGAGAACCTCCACGACATTCTCCAGGGGCAACAGCCGGGAACGTTGACCGATCTGGGCCACGCCCAGGCGGATCGGGTGGCGGAGCGCCTGCGTGATGTCTCGTTCGACGCGATCTATGCCAGCGACCTGGGGCGAGTCGTCGACACGGCCCGCTATGTCGCGGCTCACCATGCGGTTCCGGTCGTCTACGATCCATTGCTGCGCGAACGGGGAGTTGGAGTCTATGAGGGACTTCCGCGTCGTGTTCTGTGGCAGGCGGAGGCGCAGAGCGGTCAGCCGGTCATCGATTTTCGACCAGAGGGAGGCGAGAGTTTCCGGGATCTGCAGGAGCGGATCGGGCGGTTCCTCCAACGGCTTCAGCAGGAGGCGGTAGGAAAGACCGTTCTCCTGGTCTCTCATGGGGGCTGGAATCGCCAGTTGCTCGGGCAGGTGATGCGACGCTCGATCGGGGAGTCGTTGGAGATTGCCCAGCTCAACACGTGTGTCAACCTGGTCGACTACCCGGAAGTGGGGGATGTTTCGATTCAGCTCGTCAACTGTGTGCGCCATCTCGAACGAGAGCCACGCCTTCTCCCCCCAATACCTGCCACATAGGAGAGTAAGGAGGGATAGGACAAGTAGGACGGATAGGACAAATAGGACGGATAGGCAGAATAAAGCCTATTTTATTGTATTCACCCTAATTGTCTTACGGGAACTGCGTTATCAATCCTAGCATCCCTACTCGTCCTACCTGTCTTATGCGTCTTATTTGTCCTATCGGTCCTATGCGTCCTATTTGTCCTATTCGTCCTATCCCTCCTATTTCTCCTATCCCTCCTATGGAAGATCCGACGTCCAACGATCCGGAACGCTTGAGGTGTGGAGCGCGGGCAAGGCGACCAGCGAGAGAAGAAAGAAGGGCAATCTGGGGCTGCGCGGTAGACGTGGGCTGATGGGGTTGGCAACCTGGATCTATTCAGTGTCTAATCACGCGGAAAAGGAGAGCGGAGACTTGCCCCGGGGGGATAGGCAGGACGGTCGAAGGACTGGACCAATGCGCGAATAGATCGAACGATCACCGTGGCCGTACCCACGCACGAGGAGGCGAAATAGCTTGAGATCGCCAAACCTCTTGGGGCTTATGGTCTGGGGATTGCACCTGGTTGGAGGGTGTGTCGCGCAGGGACCGCCGTCGGTTTCGATGGAGCCGTTCTACCAGCAAGCAGGGACAAATCATCTGGAACGTGACATAGGGGAGGAATTCACGCATGAGCAGCAGCGTCGAGATGGGCAGCAGAAACCGGCAGCGAAGGACCTGGAGGTCGATCCTTTTTGCGGTTAGTGGGGCAGTGGGGACCCTCAGCCTCCTCTGGCTGATCGCCGGGGGGCAGGGGCTGACGGACGGGGCCTCGTCTCAGGGAGTGGCACCAGTGGGCCAGGGAGCCGAGGCGCGCGACTGGCGTCCGCTCTTCAATGGGCGAAACCTCGATGGGTGGGACGTCAAGATTCGCGGCTATGCGCTCAACGAGAATTTTGGCAACACCTTCCGGGTAGAGAATGGAATGCTGGCAGTTGGGTACGAGGGATACGACCAGTATCGCGAGCGGTTCGGGCATATCTTCTATCGCGAGAAGTTTTCGCACTACATCATCGCCGTCGAGTACCGCTTCGTCGGGGAGCAGGTGCCTGGCGGACCGGGATGGGCGACGCGCAACAGCGGGATCATGGTCCACTCGCAGTCGGCGGCGAGCATGGGGCGCGACCAGGACTTTCCGATCTCGATCGAGGTCCAGCTCCTGGGCGGGCTTGGCAAGGGCCCCCGAACGACAGCCAATCTCTGCACGCCCGGCACCAATGTCGTCATGAACGGCAAGCTCTTCACGCCGCATTGCCTCAACTCCAGCTCGCAGACCTACGAGGGAGACCGTTGGGTACGGGCGGAGGCGGTGGTCCTGGGGGACAAGGAGGTTCGCCACGTCGTCGAGGGAGAGACAGTCCTCGTCTACCAGGAGCCGCAGATTGGAGGGGGGAACGTCATGGGGCACGACCCGGCGATCAAGCTCGACGGGAAGCTCCTGCACGAGGGCTATATCTCGTTGCAGAGCGAGAGCCATCCGATCCAGTTCCGCAAGGTGGAACTGCTCTCGCTGATCGGCTGCAAGGACCCGAAGGCGACCAACTTCAAGTCGTATTACGTTGAGCCGGACAACCGGCAGTGTCGGTATGGGAGCCCTCGCTGATTGGGGATGGGAGGTGGTTCGATGGATGAGACGAGCGGAAGCCGATCACCCTGGGGATGGCTCGATGCGGCAGGGCAGCGGAGGCTCTTCTGGGGCTCGGCCGTGCTGTCGATCCTGGTCCTGGTCGCGTTGAATCTGCAGGGAGGAGCTCTGGTGACGGAGCGGGCCCCTGCCGGGATCGTCAGCTTCGAGCTGGTCGGGAGCCTCGACGGTGCGACGGCGATCTTGGCGGAGTGGGGGGAGCAGGGTCGGGTCGCCGCGGGGATCAACCTCGGACTCGACTATCTCTTCCTGGTGGTCTACCCGATCGCCCTGGGATTGGGGTGCCTGCAGGTCGCCCGGCGCTGTCAGCGGCTGGGGGCGAAGTGGCGGTGGATGGCCCCGGTGGCCGGCCGGCTCGCCTGGGAAGCGATCCTCGCGGGAGCGCTCGACGCGATCGAGAACGCGGCCTTGCTGCAAGTGCTTCAGGGGGCGAGCGATCCATTCTGGCCCCAGCTGGCGCGCTGGATGGCCATTCCCAAGTTTGTGCTGGTGCTGCTCTGCCTGCTCTACCTGCTGGCGGGAATCGTCATCGCACTGCTGGGGAGATTGCGGGTAGCCAGGGCGGGATAGGGACGCGGCAAAGAACGGGGGCGGGGAAGCATGTCGATGTTGACGCACACGCCGGCAGTGACGTGTTGGGAAGCGGAGCGGCTCCTGCGGGAGCACTATGGGATCGAGGCGGCGGTCGATCCCCTGCCGAGTGATCGCGACCAGAACTTTCGGGTCTCGGTTGCGGGCACGGCCCGCTATGTCTTGAAGATCGCCAATGGGCTGGAGACCCGCGCGGTGCTCGAGGCACAGCAGGCGGCGATGGCCCACCTGGGGGAGTCAGAAGGTTCGTTTGAGGTCACTCCCAGGGTCTGCCCGACCCTGGCGGGGGAATGGCTCCACGAGGCAACGCTGCCGCCGCTGCCGACCGGCAGCGGCGAGCCACGAGTCCACTTCCTCTGGCTGATCACATTTCTGCCGGGGCGGCCACTGGCGGAGGTGCGACACCACGCCGATGGCCTGCTTGCCGATCTGGGGCGGCGCCTCGGGGAGCTCGATCGGCGGTTGGCCGATTTTGACTATCCGGCGATCCATCGCGAGCTGCACTGGGATCTGGCGAGGGGGCGGGAGGTGGTCGAGCGCCATCGCGGACTGGTCGAAGATCCGCTGCTCGGCGAGTGGATCGACGAGACGCTGCGCCGCTTTGCCGTTGAGACAGAGCCCCTGCTTGGAAAGTTGCGGCGGAGCGCGATCCATAACGACCTCAATGACTACAATCTGCTGGTGGCCGATGAGAGGTCTTTTCCGACGCCTGATGACCGTGTGGTCGGAATCGTCGATTTCGGCGACATCGTTGTCAGCTTCACGGTCGGGGATCTGGCGATCGCGTTGGCCTACGTCATGCTGGGCAAGTCCGATCCGCTGGCCGCGGCACGCCGGGTCGTCGCCGCTTACCACGAGGCCTATCCACTGACGGAGGCGGAGCTGGGCGCCCTCTACGGGTTGATCCAGTTGAGGCTCTGCACGAGCGTCGTGCTGGCGGCGGAGCAATCGCGCCATCGCCCCGA
>JBEIJP010000287.1:0-4659 GCA_040380245.1 Acidobacteriota bacterium
ACCACAATCATCTTGTTTGATTTTCCCTCCGATTTGAAAGATTTTTCAGGGAAAGGCAAAACTCTGTTAGTGTAGGTTGATTTAAATTTGCCTTCTAGCAAAATTGCCAGCGGGATGTTGCAACACGTCCTCGACGGCCACACGGCGCAGATTCACGGGCTCGCCTTCTCTCCGGATGGGCGCTGGCTGGCCTCGGCGAGCGATGACCGGACCGTTCGGTTGTGGGATCCGAGGAGTGGTCAGCTCAGGCATCGACTGACCGGGGCCGCTCAGGACCTGCACTCCGTCACCTTTCGGCCGGATGGGAAGGAGCTGGCTACTGGATCCGCGGATGGCAGGATCTACCTCTGGTCTTTGCCTGAGGGAAAGGGCCAGCCCTCGCTTCGTCGACAGATCGACGCCCATCGAGGGTGGGTCTGGTCCCTTCAGTACGCGCGGGATGGAAAGTCTCTGCTCAGTGGAAGTGGAGATTGGACGGCGGCGGTCTGGAATCTGGCGACGGGCGAACGCACGGTCCATTTCGAGGGCCATATTAACGAGGTCTTTGTCGCCAACTTCACCCCGGATGGGAGACGCGTCACGACGGCCAGCAATGACAGTACGGTCCGGATCTGGGATGCCCGCACAGGTCGATCGCTCTTCACCCTGCGCGATCATCGCGATCAAGTCTGGGGGCTGGCCTTCTCCGCGGATGGACAGCTCCTCGCCACCGGGAGCTGGGATGGCCAACTGCTCCTCCATCGCGCGCTGCCGGAAGAGGAGGTCCAGCGGCAACTCTCCCATAGCGCCAAACTGCAGCGTTCCCTGGAGACCTCGCCCATCCCGTCGACGGCCATCAGCCGCTGACTTCCCCACGCCGGGCCGGGAGTTTGTGGGCGAGTCGCGGAGATTGACGCCCTCGTGTCTGTTTGCTAGACTGCGTCCGGTTATTTCAGGCAGGCTGCGGGCACATAACTCAGCGGTAGAGTGCTGTCTTCACACGGCAGAAGTCACAGGTTCGAATCCTGTTGTGCCCATTCTCCTCTCACCCGTTCTCCGCTCCCCCCAACCACATCTCGTTCGATTTTTTTTCGTGTCATCCGACGATCGTCCGCCATCAAGCGGTGGAACCCGACCAATCGGTCTTCGGAGAGCGCATGTAGCGGAGGATCCCCAGCACGAGGATCGTCCCGACGAGCAGGTAGACGAGAGAGTTGGCGCTGAGGCAGGCGCTCATGCCGTAGCGTTGCGAGGCGGCGGCGATGGCGACCGGGGCCAGCCCTCCGCCGAACCAGCCGATCGCGTTCATCAGCCCCACGGCGGTTGCCCGCCGTTCGGGGCGCACCACGTCGTGGAGCGAGGCCCAGATGTTGGCGTCATAGAACCCCTTGAAGTACCCAAAGCCGATCATGGCCAGCACCAGCACCGGGATCGAGAGCGTCCAGCCGGTGAGGAAGACGAACGGGACACCCAGGAGGAGTCCAACCGCCTGCGTCATCATCCGTCCTCCACGGTGTCGACGGACCAGCCGATCGGCGAGCCATCCGCCGCTCAGTACTCCCAGCACGGAGGCGATCTGCAGGTAGACAGTCGCGCTGAGTCCGGACATCGAGAGGCTCATCTGAAAGGTCTTGAAGAGGTAGGAGGGCATCCAGGTCAGAAAGATCATGGCGACGAAGTTGGCCCCGACAAAGACGATCATCAGGATCCGGACCATCGGCGTTTGGAGGACCGCGAGGATCTCGGTCCAGAGATGGGCACGCTTGAGATCGAGGCTCGCATGCGTGTTCTCTTCCGCCGTCTCTTCGGAGGCGCCCCGTTGCGGCTCGCGCAACAACAGGAGGAGCACGATTCCCAGGACAACCCCTAACCAGCCAAAGAAGTAGAAGGGTGGCCGCCAGTCCTGGTAGATGTCGCCCATGATTCCGGCGACCGAGCCGCCGGCAATCGTTCCCGCATAGACGCTCGATTGATGGAGCGACATCGCGCGGGAGCGGGTCTCCTTTCCGTGATAGTCGCTGAGGAGGGCCATAGAAGCCGGAAAATAGAAGGCCTCCCCAAACCCTTCGAGGGCGCGGCAGATGACCAGGTGGGTGTAGTTCTGCGAGAAGGCTGTCGCGACGGTGACGATCGACCAGAAGATCAACCCCCCGAGAATGAGGGTCTTGCGCTTGAATCGGTCGCCGATGATCCCGGCGAGGGGGGCACTGGCGGCGTAGACCCACATGAAGGCCGCTCCCACCACGCCCAACTGCACGTCGCTCAGCCCCATCTCTTTCTGCAGCAGCGGAAAGACGGAAAAGATGGCCTGCCGGTCCGCATAGTTGAAGAAGCAGACGAACCAGAGCATGGCCACGACCCACCATTTGTAGTTTCGATTCATTGTCTTATGCTATCACTCCGCTGGGTCGCAGCCTGGAGAGAGAGGCGAGTCCTTCCTCCCGGGCACGACAAACGAGGGACAGTGTAATTCGATCGCGTGGCGAGGGGAAGGCGGCCCGGAAAGGGCCCCGGATTTTCTCCGCCGCGCCTGGGTCGATGGGAGGGAAGATGCAGGAGATCGAGGTCCGCTACCAATCCGCGTTGCCCTGGACGACGACCTTCGGGACCGGGGGCTGGGAGGCTGCCCCGGTCGTCTCCCTGGCGACCAACTGGAAGGGAGACCCGACTCCCCCCGAGTTGGAGACGACCGTCCGACTGCTCTGGAACGACGAGGCCCTCTGCCTGGGATTCGAGTGCCGTTACACCGAACTGGACGTCGACGAGGCCCCCGATCCAACGGTCGAGCGCTATGCCCTCTGGGATCGAGACGTCTGCGAGGCGTTCATTCGCTCTCCACGGGAGCCGCACGCCCGCCATTATCGGGAGTTTGAAGTCGCTCCGACCGGGCAGTGGTGCGATCTGATCGTCGACCGCGACCGGATGTCGGCCGATTGGGAGTGGCGCAGCGGGATGCGCACCCTCGCCAGAGTCGATCCCGATGCCCAGCGCTGGTGGGTGGTCATGGCCCTCCCCTTCGCCGCTTTCGATGGGGCGCCGGCCCGCGGGGAGGTCTGGCAGGGAAATCTCTTTCGTATCAGCCGACTGCACGGAGAGCGTCACTACCTCACCTACTCACCGACCCATACTGCGATCCCCAATTTCCACCTCGCCGAGTCCTTTGTCGATCTGCGCTTTCGCTGAGCCCTTCCCGGATCGGTCAGCGGTGGACTGATGACCCGGACCTCTTTCGCCAGGAGCCGAGAATCGAATGCTGGCTAGAATTTCGACCGTGTTCAACGGCACCGAGGAAGGGCTTTGGAATCAGATCATCGAGCCAAAGTCACTCAGATATGTGGCCTTGCCCATTCTTGGCTTCACCCCGGTCGAGGCCGGTGCGCTGGATGGGGAATGGGAGGTCGGGCGGGACTATCCACTCAACCTCTACCTCCTGGGGTTCATCCCGCTGGGGCGCCACACCATCCGGTTGACGAAGATCGACCAAAGGAACCACACCATTGTCAGCCAGGAGAGAGGATTTCTGGTTCCCGTCTGGAACCATACCATCGTTTTCTATCAGGTGACGCCCGATCGAGTCCACTACACGGACGAGATTGCGATCGAGGCTGGCTGGCGCACTCCATTCATCTGGCTGTTTGCGCACCTGTTCTATCGCCATCGGCAGCGGCGTTGGCGATCCCTGCTTCAGACGCGAAGATGATGGTCAAGGACGATCTTCCAGGCGGTTGGGCTGCCCTGGCGGAGGCGGAGCAGGGCGCCCTCCGCCCGGGAATTGACTCTTAATTCGGCGTAGCCATGGTCAAAGGCCGGATCAATCGGTCGGACGGGGGCCCGCGCCTCGCGCGACTGCCTGTCGTCGCTCCCAGAAGTAGATGGCCAGACCGCAGAGGAGCATCACCAGAACCGACCCGACAATCTTCAGTTCGAATCCGGTGATGCCCGCCACCACCGGGGGAGGGATGAAGCAGGCGAGAATCCCCAGGGTTGTCGCGGTCAACCCGAGACGGCTCAAGGCCCAGACGCGCCAGCGGAGAAGCCCTTGCCGCTTTAACAGACGCGTCCAGGCTCCAAAGAGATAGAGGTAGGTCACCATGACGAGGACGATCGAGCCGCCCAGCAGCGCGAGATAGGCCTCCTGCAGCGTGGCCCCATACGTGTTGACGAGAATGAGGACCGTCGCGACGATCGCCTGGACCAGCAGGGCGACATACGGTGTTCCATAGCGCGGGTGGACCTTGGCAAATGACGCTGGCAGGTAACGGTCGATGCCGATCGCGAAGGGAACACGCGCCGGCGCGGCCAGCCAGGCGGCGCCACTGCCGACCAGGCCAAAGAGCTCCATCAGGATGATGCCGCTTCCAAGCAGGGCGGTGACGGCCAGGTCTGGATGGACCACGACCGAATTGATCGCGAGCACATGGCCATAGATGACGTTGGTCTCAGAGAGGCCAATCGTCAGGATGGCGCCATAGGTCAGCAGGTAGCAGAGCGCGATCGCCGTTCCACCAATCCAGAGGGACCGTGGAATGTCGCGACGCGGGGCGTCCGCCTCGTCGCTCATCGCGGCCCCCAGATCGAGCCCGCCCAGCGCGTTGAGCGTGAAGGGCCAGAGGGCGGCTTTTCGCCAGAAGTCCAGCTCGGCCTCGGACGGGACGGGTGTTTGGGCGAGCCACCCCGTGC
>JBEIJP010000288.1:0-4655 GCA_040380245.1 Acidobacteriota bacterium
CGGCTGCGCGCACGGGGGCTGGACGCCGACGCGGTCCTCACCGAAGAGTCGGATGTGCTCGACACCTGGTTCTCTTCGCAGCTCTGGCCCTTCTCGACCCTGGGGTGGCCGGCTGAGACTGCCGATCTGGCGACCTACTACCCGACGACGGTTCTGGTGACCGCTTTTGACATCATCTTCTTCTGGGTCGCCCGGATGATGATGATGGGGCTCAAGTTTATGGGAGAGGTCCCCTTTCGAACGGTCTTCATTACGCCGATCGTCCTTGACCCCGAAGGCCAGAAGATGTCGAAGACGAAGGGGAATGTCGTCGATCCGCTCGACATGTTCGATCGTTACGGCACGGACGCGGTCCGGTTTATGCTGACCCAGGCGGCGATCGCCGGGCAGAACCTCTCGATGCAGGAGTCGAAGCTCGAATCGGCTCGCAACTTCACCAACAAGATCTGGAATGCCACGCGCTTCGTCATGCTCAATTGTGCGGAGGAGCTGGCGGGGGCGGAGACCCTCGAGTGGGAGACGGAACTGGCCCCGCCGGAGCTGGCCGATCGCTGGATTCGACGGCGGCTGGAGCGGGTCGCGGGGGAGCTCGACAGCGCGTTGACCGGCTTTCGCTTTCACGAAGCGGCGGCGGTTCTCTACCGGTTCTTCTGGGACGAGTTCTGCGACTGGTACATCGAGCTCTCGAAGCCCCTCGTCACCGAGAAGGAGCCGACGGCTCGCGGACGGGCGGTCAAGCGGCGCATCATCTATCTGCTGGAGCAGAGCATGCGCCTGCTCCACCCGATCATGCCGTTCATTACCGAAGAGCTGTGGCAGCGGCTGCCCCATCGGGGGGAGTCGGTCAGTCTGGCGACGTTTCCCCCGGGGGCGACTGGAACAGACGCCGAAGCGGAGGAGGTCGAGCGGCAGATGGAGTGGGTGATCGAGCTGATCACCAAGCTTCGGAACATTCGTTCGACCTTTCAGCTGTCGCCTTCGACGCCATTGACGGTACGAATCGCGCCGTCGGCGCCGGCGGTGGCGGTGGTCATCGAGGCGATGGGCAGCCACATTCAGCGGCTGGCCCGCATGGAGCGGATCGAGATCGTCGAGACTCTCGGCGAGACGCGGCAGGCGGCGCGCGCCGTCCTCGGCGTCGGCGAGATCGCCGTGCCCCTGGGGGGGCTGATCGACTTCGAGAAGGAGCGGGCCCGGCTCGGGAAGGAGTTGGGACGGATGCAGGCGGAGCGGGACGGGCTCGAAAAGCGTCTCTCCAACCCAGACTTTCTGGCTCGAGCCGCGGCGGAGGTCGTGACGACTTCCCAGGAGCGCGCGGCGGAGCTGGAGGACCAGATGGTCCGGCTGCAGGCGATGATCCAAGGCCTCTAGGGGCCCTTTTGGCGCGCCTGGAGCGCCTGGCAGGACGAAAGAACGATGCTCAATCCGCTCGATCTGAATG
Organism: Acidobacteriota bacterium; assembly: GCA_040380245.1. Classification (GTDB taxonomy): domain Bacteria; phylum Acidobacteriota; class Blastocatellia; order RBC074; family RBC074; genus CAIOZW01. The sequence continues at coordinate 1,442 of JBEIJP010000288.1, forward strand.
AAGTGTTCGACCTGGTGGGCCAGGCGGTCGAGGAAGATCTTGGCCGGGGTGACGTGACCTCGCGGGCGGTTGTCCGTTCGGGCAGCAAGGCGCGGGGAAGCTTTCTGGCCAAACAGGAACTGATCCTGGCGGGGCTGGAGGTGGCCGACGCCGTCTTCACCTCCTTCGATCCGTACCTGCAGATCGAATCGATGGCGGCGGATGGCGAAGTTGTCACGAAAGGCAAGGTCTTCGCGCGGGTGGCGGGAGAGGCCCAGATGCTGCTGGCGGCCGAGCGGGTCGCGCTCAATTTCATGCAGCGGCTCTCCGGGATTGCCACGCTGACCCGGCAGTATGTCGAGGCGGTGGCCGGGACGAAGGCACGCATCGTCGATACGCGCAAGACGACTCCCGGGATGCGCCTCCTCGAAAAGTACGCGGTGACCGTCGGGGGGGGGGCCAATCATCGGATGGGTCTCGACGATGGCGTGCTGATCAAGGACAACCACCTCGCCCTGGCGGGTGGGGTCACCGAGGCGGTGCGTCGAGCCCGCGAGTCCTGCGGGCACCTCCACAAGATCGAGGTCGAGGTGGCCACGCTCAGCCAGGTCAAGGAGGCCCTCGCCGCCCGGGCCGATATCCTGCTCCTGGACAACATGACCCCGGAGATGGTGCGGGAGGCGGTGGCCCTCGTCGAGGCCCACGAACCCGGAGAGCCGCGCCACACGCTGACAGAGGCTTCCGGGGGAATTACCCTGGCCAATGTCCGGAGCTATGCCGAGGCGGGGGTCGATCTGATCTCGATTGGGGCACTGACCCATTCCGTTCCCTCGGTCGACATCAGTTTCAAGATCAAGCCTGCCTGAAAGCTGCGGAGAGAAGGGAAGGGACGGGGAGGACATGCCGGAGACCAGCGGTCGTCAGCCGTTTCTGATCCACCATCTATCGACGGTCGATTCGACCAACACCTACCTCAAAGCGATGCGGGACGCGCCGGAGTGGACCGTTGTCACTGCCGATGAGCAGACGGCAGGGCGCGGGCGCCACGCGAACCAGTGGCACTCGGCCGCCGGAGCCGGGCTCTATCTCTCGGTGCTGCTGCGCCCCGGAGTGGGGATGAGACGGGCCGGCTGCTTGAGCCTGCTGGCGGCGGTCGCGGGGGCGGAGACACTGCTCGATCTGGGGCTGGAGGGGGTCGATATCAAATGGCCCAACGACCTGCTGGTCGGCGAGCGGAAGATCGGGGGCATTCTCATCGAGAGTGAAACGTCGTCGAGTGGACGCCTTGACCGGGCGATCGTCGGGATGGGGATGAACCTCAACCACACCGCCTTTCCACCCCCACTCGATCGGACCGCGACCTCCTACCGGATCGAGACCGGGCAAGCGATTGAGGTCGCCACGGTACGGGCGCGGCTCCTCGACCGGCTGGAGGACTGGTACCGAAGCTGGCGGAACGGAGAAGAGGACGCGATCCGGGATCGCTGGCTGGCCTTGTCGAGTTATGGGAGAGGCCGGTCGATCTGGGTTACCATCGGCGGGGAGCGGATCGAGGGGGTCACGGCGGGCCTGGACCCGGAAGGCGCGCTCCGGCTGATCACCCCGGACGGAGCTGTCCGGACGATTCTCACCGGGGAGGTCTCGCACGTGCGGCCCGGCGGGGAGGCCCTTTCATCGTGAACTACTTTACCTATTTCACCGAGATCGAGGAGGAGTTTATTCGGCGGCGGGGGAGCCATCTTCTGGTCTCGCCGCTCGACTGGTCGTTGATCGAGGCGTGGAAACAACGCGGAATCCCCCTCCACATCGTCCTTCGCGGAATTGATCAATCGTTCGACGCCCACGACAAGCGGATGGCGCAGACGCGCCGCGGTCGCAAGGTCAACACCCTCTTCTACTGCCGCCAGGAAGTCGAGGCCTGTTACGAGGACTATCTCGAGTCGAGAGTGGGAGCGACCGCCGAGCCCGCGGCGGCCGAGACACCGTCGAGCCAGACGGAGGACCAAGGGGCCTTCTTCGAATTCGAGCGAGTCCGGGACTATCTGGTCGAGCAGGTCGCCATCTTCGAGCGGCGCACTGGGGAGGAGCCGTCCGGGAGCCCTCTGCACGAACTGCTCACCCGGGCGATCGGGCGTGTCCAGACGCTCGTCGAGGAGCTTCAACAGGCGCGCCAGATCTCCTACGAGGCCCTCGAGGCCGATCTGACCCGCGTCGAAGAGTCGCTCATGACGGGGCTGCGGGCCGAGCTGCCCCCTCCCACCCTCGAGCAGTGGGAGCGCGAGGGGCGTCAGCAACTCAAACCCTACCGGGAGACGATGAAGCCGGAGATCTATCAGCAGACACTCGACAACTACCTGGTCCGTCGTCTGCGCGAACATTTCCGGATTCCCCGCTTGAGCCTCTTCTATCTGGGGCTGTAAGCTCGGGAAGAGCAGAACGGTAGTTGAAAAGAAGGAAGATGGAAGACACCACGCCAGAGAGGGAACCCCTGCCGGTCGGAGCCGAGTATGAGGGCGAGATCGAGAAGCTGGTCTATGGCGGAGATGGGCTGCTGCGGGTTGGGGGCTGGACGGTGCTGGTCCCTCTGACGGCAGTGGGGGATCGGGTGCGGGTCCGGATTCTCTCGGTCGATCGACGCCTGGCGCGCGCGTCGTTGGTGACGGTGATCAGTCCCTCGCCGACGCGCCGCACGCCCCCGTGCCGCTACTTTGGCCGATGCGGGGGCTGCCAGCTGCAACACTTGACGGACGAGGCGCAGCGGGAGGCCAAGGTCGGGTTTGTTCGGGAGTCGTTGCGGCGATTGGGGGGCATCGACTGGAGTGGACCGCTTCCCATCCTCTCCGGGGAGCCCTGGGGCTACCGCTCGCGCGCGGAGTTGAGGGTCGTTCGATCCGCGGGAGAGCCGCCGAGGTTTGGGTTTCTCGAGGCCGGATCGGATCGGCTGTGCGAACTGGACGAGGACTGCCCGGTGCTTCCTCCCGAGGCCAATCGGGCGCTCCAGGAGTGGCGCGAGGCGTCCAGCCAGCTGCCTTCGGAGGCGACGCGACTCTACGTCGTCACGGGAGAGGGCCCCAACGGATCCGAGGTGCAGGTCGCCCCGGCGACTGGAGAGGGAGCCCGCACTGCGGAGGTCGATGCGCGCGGCACGGTCGTTCAGCAGGTCGGGACGTATCTCTACCAGTTCGGGATCCGCTCATTCTTTCAGGGCAACCGCTTTCTGGTCAGCCAACTGGTC
>JBEIJP010000289.1:0-4653 GCA_040380245.1 Acidobacteriota bacterium
CCTGGGCGGAGAGCGTCGAGAGGTCCGGGGAGGCGGCGCCCTTGCCCCAGAGTGGAGTCTTCGACCAGATCGACATCCTCGAATCGGGGCCGTACCGGCTGCGGGTGCGACTGCGGGGCGCCCGGCACGGAGACCGGGTCGAGACCTGGGAGTTGACGGCCACGGCGGGCAGCCCCATCCTCCGCTGGCGCTCATCGCTCGAAGGAGAGACCGACGGGCTTCGCTATGGCCACTTCTTCTCCTCCGTCTCGGCGACCCCGTATGAGCCGTTCGACAAGTGGCTCGACGGAGAGGAGACCCGCTTTCCAGATGGCTGGGAGGTCGACAATCCCCCCGATCAACCGATCGCGCCGCGCGCCTGGAAAGACCTCCCGGGTGGGCACCTCGTCTACTATCGCCGGCAGGAGAACTATGGCGCGCTTGGGTTTCTCGAACTCGATCGGGCGCTGGAATGGCAGGGGATCGGAGGTCGCCAGTTCTACACTGCCCGCGCACTGACCCCGCAGGAGTCCGGGACGGAGATCGGACTCTCCTTTCCCCGCTGGGACAAAACACTGACGATTGTCGAGGCGCGCCGCGAGTACCGCAAATACACCCAGCCGATTCTCTCGGTGATGCGCCGTCTGGAGCGAGAGGCGGCGGACGCCACGGTCCGGACAAATCCTCAGGAGGAGGGCCCGCGCCTCCAGACGCTGCCGGTCGAGCAACTGGCGCTTCCCGGGAGAGCCACGACAGGGCAATTGTCGGCTGTCGAGACGCTCGACCTGAGCGGGCCGTGGAAGATCGAGTCGGCGGAGAAGTCGGTGGGGGAGAAGCGGGGATTCCACGAGGAGGCGTTCGATGACCGGGCCTGGCGAACGGTCTCCGTACCCGGCTCGCCACACACCCAGATCCTCGCCCCGCCGGCGTTCCATACCCGGGAAGCGGAGTGGATCAGCGCCAGGGAGTGGTGGTACCGCCGCACCGTGACCGGCCCGCCGCTCCTCGAAGGAAGGCGGCGCTGGCTGCGCTTCGAGGCGACCGACTACTACGCCGACATCTACCTCAACGGGAAGCTGCTCGGCCGGCACGAAGGCTACATCGATCCATACGAGTTCGAGGTGACCGGGTTGCTGCGGCCCGGTATGGCCAATCAGCTCGCCGTGCGGGTCTGGACGCCGGTCAGCTACTACTGGCGCCATCGTCCCTACACCATCAAGGGCTCGTACGGCGCGGTCGATCAGAAGCCGGACAAGATCACCGCGCTCGGGATCACGCGCCCGGTCCATCTTCAGACGACCGGGCCGGCGAGAATCGAAGAGGTGGCGGTCGACACGCGACTCGAACCCGGCGGGAACGCGACGGTGGTCGTCGATCTGACCCTCGAAGCGGCGGAGTCACTCACCGCCGAGCTTCGCCTGACCCTGCGACCAGACAACTTCGCGGGCAAGGAGGGGATGCTGCTGACCGACGCGGTGCGTCTGGAGGCGGGGCGGACCGTCCGCCAGTACCGGATCCCGGTCGAGAGCCCGGCCCTCTGGTGGACCTGGGATCACGGTCGACCCAACCTCTACAGACTCGCGGCGGACGTGCAGGTCGCAGGAACGCTCAGCCATGCCCAGTCCCTGCGGATCGGTATCCGCGAGATCGAGCAGATCGACTGGAAGTTCTACCTCAACGGACGTCGCCTCTTCATCCGCGGGACCAATTCCTACTACAACCTCTTCATGTCCGATGTGCGGCGGGCCGATTACGAACGGGATCTCGGCCTGATGCGGCAGATGAACATCAACATGGTCCGGCTGCACTGCCACTTCAGCAATCCCGAGTTCTACGACCTCAGCGACGAGCTGGGACTGCTCATCTTCCAGGACTACCTCGAAGCCTGGTATCCGGAGGATCGAGCCTTCTCCTTCCAGGCCGCGCGACTCTACGACCCGCTGATTCGCTACGTCCGGAACCACCCCTCGATCGCGCTCTGGGCGACCAGCGACGAGGAGTCGCTCGAAAACTACCGGGACCTGACCAAGCATCTCGAACCACGCCCGTTCCTCCACGATCCGCAACGTCGCCCGGTTGTGCGCTCGACCGGCCGCTACGGAGATGCGCACGTCTACGAAGGCTGGTACGGAGGGACGATCTGGGCCTATGCCCGGGTGACCGAGAAGTTCATCTCGGAACTGGGTGCGACGGCCCTGCCCAACTATGACAGCCTGATTCGGTTCCTTCCGAACCATTGGCCGATCGAGGATCATGCCGAGGAATGGATCTTTCGCAAGCTGCAGATCACCGAGGCGATGCGGGCCTGGGGGCGCCCCGAGGGCAAGACGCTCGCCGAGTACATCCCGCAGACACAGGACTATGTCGCACGCCTCTTCCAGCTGGCGATCGAGCGGATGCGGCGACTGAAGTATGCCCCAGCGGGGGGGATCCTCCACTTTCACGCGGTCGACCTCTGGCCGTCGGTGACGATGGCGGCCCTCGACTACTACCGCCAGCCGACCAGGTCGTACGCGACCGTCCAGCGATCTTTCCAGATGGTGCTTCCCTCCTTCGCCTACGATCGGGCACGCTGGAGAGCCGGGGAGCGCATCCAGACCGAACTGTGGCTGATCAATGACCGGTGGGAGGAGATTCCGCAAGCGAAGGTCGGATGGCGCGTTCTTCGCGCGGATGGATCGGAAGTGCAACGGAAAGACGACTATCCGTCGGTCACCCTCGCCGCCGACTCCTCCCTGAAGTGGCAGGAGGTCGCGTTCCAACTCGCGCAACCCGGACGCTATGTCCTCTGGGCGACGATCCAGGACCGCGGCGGTCAGGTAATCTCCGAGAATAACTACGAATTTGAGATCGAAAAATAAGAGGGGGATGGAGTGGAGACAAAGGCATCAACTACCGCCAAAGCAGGAAGTCGCCGTCGTGATCGTCGATCCTGGATCGGGCAGATTCTGCTGTTGACCGTGTTTCTCCTCACGTTGGGATGGGGAGCGTTCCAGGTGGGCGTGAGTCCCCTGACCCCGATCGAGCGCATCGAGAAGCGATTCGGCCGCGGGGAGAGCGAGGGATACGCCGAATGGCTCTACCAGCAGCGGGCCTACCCGGCTGAGACCATCCCCTTCGACGCGGGAACGCGGATGCTCGAACAGTTCGAGGAGCTGGTCGATCAATCCGCCGGGCTGCTGATGCGGACCACGGACGGACTGCCGTCCGAGGTCTGGGTCCCGCTCGGCCCACAGCCGATCGTCGGTGGGCAGACCTTTGGATCTCCGCGCCAGAACGTCTCGGGGAGAATCTCGGCGCTGGCCCTCGATCCGCGGTTTGACGGGGTCAACAACCAGACCGTCTACATCGGGGGCGCTCAGGGAGGCGTCTGGAAATCGATCGACAGCGGAGAGACCTGGACGCCCCTCACCGACAACCAGCCATCGCAGGCAGTCGGGGCGATCGCGATCGATCCGCAAAATCCCGAGACGATCTATGTCGGCCTCGGCGAGGGGAGCCGCTGTGCCCTCTGCTATTACGGAGCAGGGCTGCTCAAATCGACCAATGGAGGGGCGACGTGGCGATTGATCGAGGGACCGATCAGCCCCAATCCCCCACAACAGCCGGTCTTCCGCAACGCGGCATTCACCCGGATCGTCGTCGATCCGCAGAACCCCTCGACGATCTATGCCGGCACCACCTTTGGGTCGACAGCCCATGCCACGCGCGGCGTGCAGCAGCTGCCGGTGGGACAGGTGGGCGTCTGGCGCTCGACGGATGGCGGAGAGACGTGGCGGAACCTCGATCCGGGCGATACACAGGGAGGGTATTCCGCCCACGACCTGATGCTCGATCCCCGCAATCCGAATCGGGTCTTCGCCGCGATGCGGACAATCGGCGTATTTCGCTCCGACACCCGCGGGGAGCCCGGGAGTTGGGTCCGGGTCAGCGGAGGGCTGCCGGATCCGGGTGCGACGCCGTCGGCCTCCCCCTTCCGGCGAATCGCGCTGACGATCGGGCCCCCGATCGCCCCCTCGACAGAGAACACACTCTATGCGGCCTTTGCGGCGCCGGACGACAACCTCCTGGGGATCTGGCGATCGACCGACAACGGGGCCACCTGGACACGGACGGCGCTTCCACAGCAACGCGGGCAAGCCAACTACAATCTTGATATCGCGGTCCACCCACGCAACGGCAACATCGTCTACTACTCCACCTCCGCCAATAGCTTCAATACCGGGGGAACGCTCTGGCGCAGCCTCAACGGGGGAACCAGCTGGCAGGACGCGAGCACGAGTCCGAGTGGAGGAGGCGGACTGCATGCCGACACGCACCGGATCGTCTTCAGCCAGACGGCCTCTCCGGTACTCTTCACTGGACACGACGGTGGGATGTGGCGAACGGCGACGCCCGACACCCCCACCATCGCCTGGCGACAGCTCAACGACACGCTCAGCCTCACCCAGTTCATCTCGATGGCGCTCCACCCGACGGATCCGAACCTGGTGATTGGCGGGACGCAGGACAACGGGACCAATCGGTACCGGGGGGAGATCGGCTGGGACCACATCGCGGATGGAGATGGGGGCTCGGTGATCATCGACCAGTCGAACCCGTTCACGATGTACCACACCTTCTTCAACATCAACAACAGCGAAGAGCAGGCCCAGATTGGTCCGCGAGTATCCC
>JBEIJP010000290.1:0-4653 GCA_040380245.1 Acidobacteriota bacterium
ACCCCCCGACGCCGCGGGCGATCATCGAAGTGGTCGATCCGGACGAGCCGACGCGGGTGGTGGGCTACGGTGAAACGGGCCGGGTTCGGCTGACGACACTGACGCGCGAGTTCTTCATGCCGCGGTTCCTTGAGCGGGACGAGGCCGAGCGGGAGCCGCCCTGCGCGGCCTACCCGTGGGACGGGGTACGGAATGTCCGGCCCTTCTCGCGCTTTGCGACGACCGTGGTCGAGGGGGTCTACTAGGGCACGCCACTTTATGGTGACTTGTCCGCGTAAGAGAGAGCCAGGGAAAGGGAGGGAGTTGCCTTGTTACACATACCGATTCTACGTCACGGGAAGCCATACCGCAGTGTCGACCTGTCGCGGGTTCCAGACTTCCGGACGCGGCAGCCGCTCGTCGAGATCAGCCAGGCCAACGCCGGGCTGATCCGGCGGGACCTGCTCGACCAGGAGACGGGGCGCAAGGCCCTGGCGGCCCTCTCGACCGAAGAGCTGATCGCCATGTGCCGGCAGGCGGCCGACTACTTCATGACGGCGACGCTGCCGGTGGGTGACGAGTCGCAGAGTGCGGACGACTATGTCGCGCAGTTGTCGGCGACGACGGGGATGCCCCACGTTCTTGTCCGGAAGAATATGTCCAAGATCAGCGGCGTGATGGCGGAGATGGGGAGTGTGCTGGCAGGGTTGACCCGGGGGCTCGACACCCAGATTCTCGACCGCGGATTTGGGGTTCATGAGGGGCACGCCGTCAGCTTCTATCCGCGGACCAGTTCGCTGGGAGTGATTCTGCCGAGCAACTCTCCCGGGGTTCATTCGCTCTGGATTCCGTCGATCGCGATGAAGATCCCGCTGGTCCTCAAGCCGGGGAGCGCCGAGCCGTGGTCGCCGTACCGCATCGTGCAGGCGTTGATCCGGGCGGGGGTGCCCGCGGAGGCCTTTAGTTACTATCCCACCGACCACGGCGGTTCGGGGGCGATCCTGCAGCATTGCGGGCGCGGGATGTTCTTTGGCGATTCGGCCTCGGTCGGTCGCTACGCGAACGATTCCCGGATCGAACTGCACGGGACGGGCTACACCAAGATCGTCATCGGGGAGGACTGGGTCGACGATTGGGAGCAGCATCTCGATGTCATGGTCGCCTCGATCACCGAGAACGGGGGGCGGTCGTGCATCAACGCCTCGGGGGTCTGGACGCCACGCCACGGTCGGGAGATCGCCGAGGCGCTGGCTCGCCGAGTGGCCGAGATCGTGCCGCGCGCGGTGACCGATCCGCAGGCGCTGCTGGCGCCTTTTGCCAATCCTGACATCGCGGGACGAATTTCGAAGCTGGTCGATTCCGGGCTGCGCGAGGAGGGGGTGACCGATGTCAGCGCGAAGGTGCGGGGGGAACGGCTGGTGACGACGGATGGGGCGACCTACCTTCTTCCGACGATCGTGCACTGCGAGCGCCCTGACCACCCGCTGGCCAATCGGGAGTTCCTCTTCCCCTTCGCGAGCGTGGTCGAGGTCGATCCGGCGCAGATGCCCGAGGTGCTGGGTCCAACGCTGGTCGTCACGGCCCTGACCTCGGATCCGGACCTCATCCAGCGGTTGATCGCTTCGCCGCTCGTCGATCGCCTCAACATCGGTTCGATCCCGACGATGAAGATCGCCTGGGATCAGCCGCATGAAGGCAATCTCTTCGAGCATCTCTATGCCCGACGCGCCTTTCAACGCGCCGGGGCATAAGCGGGGAGGCCGACAGGCGGCAGGTCCTCCGATGAGAGTGGGAAAGGAATGCGGATTCTCTACCTGACAGCCGGGGCCGCAGGGATGTACTGCGGCAGTTGTCTGCGAGACAACGCGCTCGCCACGGAACTGCTGCGCCAGGGGCACGACGTCACGCTCCAGCCGCTCTACACCCCGCCGCTGACCGACGAGCCGAGCGTTAGCCAGGAGAAGGTCTTCTTCGGGGGGATCAGCGTCTACCTCGAGCAGCACAGTGCACTCTTCCGTCACACGCCGCGGTGGCTGGATCGCCTGTGGGACTCGGGAGTCGCCCTGCGGGCAGCCTCGAAGCGATCGATCGCGGTCGACCCGGACTCCCTTGGGCAGCTGACGCTCTCGATCCTCCAGGGTAGGGAGGGGCGTCAGCGCAAAGAGATTGCCAAGCTGATCGACTGGCTGCGGGTCCAGCCGCGCTACGACGTCGTCGATATGCAGAACTCGATGCTGCTCGGGCTGGCCAGGCCGATCCGCGAAGCGGTCGGAGGCCCGATCTGCTGCACGCTGCAGGGCGAAGATCTCTTTCTGGAGGGGCTGCGCGAGCCTTTTCGCCGTCAGGCGCTCGCCCTCATCCGGGAGCACGCCGAGTCGGTCGACGCCTTTCTGGCGGTGAGCACCTTCTACGCCGACTTCATGGCCGATTATCTGTCGATCCCGCGCGAGAAGATTCACGTCGTCCCCCTGGGAATCAACCTGCAGGACTATGAAGGGCAGGCCGAGGCGGGGCGCCGACCGCTGACAGACCGGCCGTGGACGATCGGGTACTTCGCGCGGATCGCGCCGGAGAAAGGCTTGCACCTGCTGGTCGAGTCCTACTGTCGACTACGGGAACGGGCAGACTTTCCCCCAGCCAGGCTCCTGGCGGCCGGGTACCTTGCCCCGGAGCATCGGGGTTATCTGCAGGCCCAGGAGGCGCGCCTCGCCGAGGCTGGACTGGCAGACGAGTTTACCTACCAGGGAGCGCTCGATCGGGACGCGAAGCTGCGCTTCTTTCGGGAGATCGACCTCCTCTCGATGCCGACGACCTACGCCGAGCCAAAAGGGTTACCGGTCCTGGAGGCGATGGCGAGCGGGGTTCCCGTCGTGCAGCCGCGGTGGGGAGCCTTTCCGGAGATTCTGGAGCGCACTGGCGGCGGGGTTCTCTTTGAGCCGAACGATGTTGGCTCCCTGGTCAAGGCCTTGCTGGAGCTGAGTCTCAACCCGGAGTGGGCGCGTGACCTCGGGCGAGCTGGTTGGGCTGGGGTGAGGGCGCACTATCCCGTGGCCCAGATGGCGACCCGGGCGGTCGACCTCTACGCCTCGCTATCCTGAGTCAAGGAGCGACGAAGTGCTGGAAGTGGTGCAGGTCAGTAAGGAATACCCGACGGCGCGAGGTCCGCTCTCGATCTTGAGCGAGGTGACGCTCACCTTTCGACCCGGGGACGCGGTGGTGATCACGGGACCCTCCGGGAGCGGCAAGAGCACCTTGCTCTATCTTCTGGGGGGGCTCGAGCCCCCGACGCACGGCGAGATTCGCCTCAATGGGGAGAACCCGTACCGGCTGGCTGAACCGGAACAGGCTGCCTATCGCAATCGCCAGGTCGGCTTTGTCTTCCAGGATCACCATCTGCTGCCGCAATGCACAGTGCTGGAGAACGTCTTGATTCCGACCCTCGTTCGGCCGACGGAGTTTCCGGAACGGGAGACACGGGCGAGGAGCCTGCTCGCGGCGGTGGGGCTGCTCGATCGACTCGACCACCGACCAGCGGAGCTCTCCGGGGGAGAGAAGCAGCGCGTCGCGATCGCCCGCGCGCTGATCGGCTCGCCTCCGCTTCTGCTCTGTGATGAGCCGACGGGGAACCTCGATCCGGTCACTGCCGCGACGGTCGCCGATCTGCTGTTGGACCTTCACCGACGGGAGCAGACGATCCTGCTCGTTGTCACCCACAGCACCGAACTGGCCGCCCGTTTTCCGATCCACTACCAGATGCGCGGAGGAGACCTCCAGCTCGCCAGATAACCCCACGTCTCGCCTCCAAGATGATGACGCTTCGCTCGCTGCTCCAACGCAATCTCATTTATTACTGGCGAACCAACCTGGCGGTTGTGGCCGGTGTCGCCACCGCCGTGGCCGTCCTGGCCGGGGCTCTGCTGGTTGGGGATTCGGTGCGAGAGAGCCTGCGGGGAATTACCCTTTCCCGGCTCGGACGGACAGATCTGGTCGTGGCAGGGACGAGCTTCTTTCGGGAGCAGGTTGCCGAGGAGATGCGGGCAGGGATGGGAGATCTGTCTCCTCTCGGGGCCGTGGCCCCGTTCATCGCCCTGACTGGGCTGGCGCTGGAAGGGGAGACGCAGGCCCGGGCCGGGGGCGTGGCCATCTACGGGGTCGATCAACGATTCTGGGATTTTCACGGAGTCAAGGTGGCCCCGCCGGAGGGAAGCGAAGCGCTGATCAGCCGTGGGCTGGCGGCGGAGCTGGATCTGGCGCCAGGAGACTCCCTGGTAGTGCGGGTCGAGAAGCCATCGGCCATTCCGCTCGAATCTCTCTTCGGGCGCAAGGATGACGCCGGCCAAACCCTGCGAGTGACGGTCCGGGAGATTCTCGCTCCGGAACAGCTGGGAGAGTTCTCGCTGCGGCCGAGTCAGGCGCTGGTCCGTACTGTCTTTCTCCCGCTCGAACGGCTTCAACGCAATCTCGATCAGGATGCCCGGGTCAACGCCCTGCTCCTGGCGGCCCGGTCCGGCCCCGTTGAGGCAGGGACCATCGCTGGGGAGGCGGCAAGGGAAGGGGAGCGCCTGGTGCGGGAGCGCTTTACCCTCTCCGACCTTGGCCTGCGCCTGCGACAGATCGATTCGACTGGGACGCTGGCCGTCGAGAGCGCCAGTGGTGTTCTCTCGGAGCCGATCG
>JBEIJP010000291.1:0-4641 GCA_040380245.1 Acidobacteriota bacterium
CGCGCAACCTGACGACCCGCTACGGGCTGCGGCTCGGCGATACGCTCCGTCTGGAGACGCCGACCCGGCCATTTGAACGACCGATCGTCGCCATCATCGACGACTACACGTCGGAGAAGGGATCGGTCTTCTTCGATCGCTCGGCCTACCGCGCCTACTGGAATGACGATGGAGTCGATATGATCGACGTCAATCTGACCGACCAGTCGCGGTTGCAGGAGGTCAAGCGCGAGATCCAGCAGGTACTGCGCGGCGAGCACCGCGCCTTTCTCTACACGCAGTCGGAGTACAAGCGGTGGGTCCTGGAGTTGATCGACGGATTCTTCATCATCAACTACATGCAGACGGCGGTGGCGATCGTCATTGCGGCGCTCGGGATCATCAACACTCTCCTCATCTCGGTGACGGAACGGAAGCGGGAGCTCGGGGTGCTGCGGGCGATGGGAGGGCTGCGCGGGCAGATCCGGCGGATGGTCCTCCTCGAAGCGGCCGCCATCGCCATTGTCGGCTGGATCGCTGGCACGATCGCCGGCATGCTCAACACCTACTTTCTGGTGCGGACCGCGGCCTCGATGGTTGGCGGCTTCACGATCCCCTTCCGCTTCCCGGTGGGCGTGGTGCTGCTGGCGGTGCCGTTGACGGTCGCGCTGGCGGTGCTCGCCGCCTGGTGGCCGGCTCGCCAGGCAGTTCGCCTCGACGTCGTCGAGGCGATTGGTTATGAATAGATTTTCTGGAGAGATCCATCGATGAGCAAGACACGCACGTGGTCGCGTTTCAGGCGAGCCGGCTGGCTGGCCGCCATTCCGTTCCTTCTCCCCTACTGGAGCCCGCTCCACGCCGCGGCGCCGGAGGCACGGGCCATTATGGAGGGGGTCTACCGGCAGGACACCAGTCGGGACACCCGCTGGCAGGCCTCGATGGAGGTCTATGACCGCAAGGGGACCGTTCGACGGAAGAAGTTCCAGTTCTACAAGATGGGAGGACTGGGCAACAGTCGGACCCTCATCCGGTTTCAAGATCCAGCGGAGGTGCGCGGCGTCGGTCTGCTCTCGATCAATGAGGCGGGCACTGCGGAGAAGCGCGGGGCAGGGGATCGGCAGTGGATGTACACGCCAGCGATTCAGCGTGTCCGCCGCATCGCCGCGCAGGAGCGGCGCCAGCGCTTCCTCGGCACCGACTTCACCAACGAGGATATGGGCGAGCGGGTCCTCGACGACTTTCAGTACAAGCTGCTGCAGGAGCGGGAGCTGATCGATGGTCGACCCGCCCACAAGATCGAGGCGCGGCCGATCACCCCGGACCGGTCGCAGTACGCCTATCTCTACCTCTGGGTGCCCCACGATATCCCCTACGCGACGATCGTCGAGATGTATGACCGCCAGGGGCAGCTGCTGCGGGTCCTGCGCGCCAGCCAGCTGGAGCAGTTGTCGGGGATCTGGGTCGCACGGCGGCTGGAGATGCGTTCACCCGTCGAGAATACCCGGACGGTGCTGCAGGTACAGGAGGTCCGCTTCAACACCGGTCTCAAGGCGGATCTCTTCACCCAGCAGTCGCTCGAACGGGACGTCGATTGAGGCGCGCTCCCCTCACTGCCAGGGCGGGATCGGCTCGACTCGGCGACCGTTGTTGACGACGAGCAGCGGATCGAGCAGGCCGCTGAGGTCGCTCAGCGGGTTGCGCTCGACGACGATCAGGTCAGCCTCGAAGCCGGCCTTCAACCGACCGGTCCGCTGGCCAATCCCGAGACAGTCGGCCGAGCCGCTCGTGCCGGCACGGATCGCCGCCATCGGAGAGAGGCCGGCGGCGACCAGCTCCATCACCTCATTCCCCATGCGAAAATTGCTGGTTGGACCGTAGTCGGTATCGGTTCCGGCGGCGAGGCGCACGCCGATCTGGATCGCGCGGGCGGTCGTCTCGCGAATGCGGGGGACCATGTGCTTACCGCGAATCTGGAGCGCGACATCGTTGCGCGGTTCGAGCAGTTCCGCCATCGTCGCCAGTGTCGGGACCAGCCATGTCCCGCGTGTCTTCATCTCCGCGAGAGTCGAGGGGGCGAGGTAGGTGCCGTGCTCGATCGAATGGACACCGGCGCGGACGGCGGCGAGCCCGCCCGCTTCGCCGTGGGCGTGGGCGGCCACGGGGAGTCGGGCCCGGCGGGCCTCCTCGACAATCGCCCGCATCTCCTCTTCGGAGTAGAGCTGGCGGCGCGGATCTGTCGAGACGGTGCCGGCGCGGTCCGTCGCGTTGACCTTGATCGCGTCGACGCCGCGCTCCGCCATCAACCGGGTCACCCGGCGGACCGCGTCGACCCCGTGCAATCCCGACCCCATCAGATCGATCAGCGCGGGAAAGTCTAGGAAGAGCCCTTCCCGCGGTCTCGGGTAGATGTGGTAGCCCGCCGAGAGGAGCTCCGGCAGGTCGAGCGCTCCCCGACGGTGCAGCTCACGCATGCCGATGTCGATGAAGTGGTTCATCCCCATATTCCGCGCGCTGGTCACGCCGGAGCGCAGCGCGGCCCGCGCCGCGGCGAGGTCCGCAATGTGCGTGTGGGCATCGACCATCCCCGGCAGCACCCAGCGCCCGCCAAGGTCGACCACCTCCGCTCCGGCGGGCGGGGGAATCTCTCCTGCCGCCACCGCGACGATCTGCCCTTTCTCGATGAGGATCGATGCGCCAAGAAGGGGCTCGTCGGCGAGGCCATCGATGACGTTGGCCCGTCGTAGCAGCAGCGGACGATCCGCTGCCGGCTGCGCCTCCGTGGCCCGGACGCCCGCCAGCAGAGGGCTCAGCAGGGCGAGCCCGATCAGCAACCCAAGCCAGCGCCTTCTTTCCCACCACCGTTCCGGGGCGATCCCCGACAATCTTTGAAATGCGTCATTCATGAGCGGTCCTTCTGTTCCATTCGCGCTTGCTGCGCTATACTGCCGTCCCATCAAGGTGGGGAGGCGCGCTCGATGCCTCCCCGAAAAAAGATCGAATTTCAATCTACCCGGCAATCAGAGAGAAGAGAAGTCAGGTCGGGCCGAATCACGAAAGGAAGACACGGATGAGAAGATGGTTCTACGGCTGCCTGCTGCTCTCCAGCGCAATCCTGTGGCTTCTCTCCCCGATCGGGGAAAAGGTCACGGGTAGTCCCGAGCGCAAGACTTCAGTGACATTCACCCGGGATGTCGCGCCCCTCTTGCAGAAGCGGTGTCAGGAGTGCCACCGGCCGGGTGGTATTGCCCCGATGGCCTTCACCACCTGGGAGGAGGCGCGGCCCTGGGCGCGTTCGATCCGCGAGAAGGTGGTCACCCGCGAGATGCCGCCCTTTCACGCCACCGGGCCCATCGGGCGCTACCAGGATGATCCGCGCCTGACCGAACAGGAGATCGCGACGATCGTGGACTGGGTTGACCGCGGGGCTCCCCGCGGCAACCCGCGCGACCTGCCCCCGGCAAAGACCTGGGCGAGCGGCTCACAGAACGGCGAGCCGGATCTCGTCCTGACGGCCCGGCAAGCCTACCGCGTGCAGGCCAGCCCCACCGACAAATATGTCTTCTTCATCTTCGATCACGTCTTCCCCGAAGATACCTGGGTTCGCTCGATCGTCACCCGCCCCGGCAATGAGAAGGTCGTCCATCACGCCAACACTCACCTCGTTCCTCCGATGCTGAAGACCCCGGAGTCTGGCTACTTCGAGGGAGATTTCGATCCAGGGGCGCGGGGCACGATCATGATCGCTGGTTGGGTACCGGGCTCCAACGATGTGCAGCTCCCCGCCGGGACGGCCATCCGCATTCCGAAAGGGATGCGCTTTGGGATCCAGATCCACTACGGTCCCGCCGAGCAGGAGGCGCTCGACCGCACCTCACTCGGAATCTACTTCGCCAATGGGCGGGTCGACAAGAACCTGCGGATGCTCTTGGGAGATCGTAAAGACCTGCGGATTCCCCCGGGCGATCCCGCCTACTCGCTGACTGCCACTCGCACCTTCGACAGCGACGCGGTGATCCGTTTCTTCCACGTCCATATGCACCTGCGCGGCAAGTCCTACGCCTTCCGCTTCACCTATCCGGATGGCCGGACCGAGACGCTCTTCGACGTGCCGCAGTACGACTTCAACTGGCAACGGAGCTACCTCCTGACGCAACCGATCCGCGTCCCCAAGGGAACCCAGGTCGAGTTCATCGGGACCTACGACAACAGCGCTCGCAACCGGTTCAACCCCGATCCGAACCAGGCGGTGATCTGGGGACAGAAGACGGTCGATGAGATGATGCAGGGGCGAATCTTCTGGGAGTCGGAGCCGGAGCGGCTCAACCTGACGGTTCGCAAGGGGCTGGTGATCCGGGAGACGGCGCTCGACGCACCGGCTCCCGGTTCCCCCTCTTCGCCGGGCAATCGCTAGGCGAGCAGTTTGTCGACGACCAGTCCCTGGACATCCGTCAGGCGGAAATCGCGCCCCTGGGACCGGTAGGTCAATCGTTCGTGGTCAAAGCCGAGGAGGTGGAGCAGGGTCGCGTGCAGGTCATGGACGTGGACGCGATCCTCCACCACCTCGAATCCCAGCTCATCCGTCTGGCCAATCGTGATGCCCGGCTTGATTCCTCCGCCAGCCATCCACATCGTGAAGCAACGCGGGTGATGGTCGCGGCCCGC
>JBEIJP010000292.1:0-4635 GCA_040380245.1 Acidobacteriota bacterium
ACGCGGGCCGAGATGATGTCGACCGGGGCCAGCGTCCCCGCCTCGACCAGCCGTTCATTGTGGGCCAGCTGCGTCCGCGCCAGCTCGACAGACTCCCGCTTGATCTCCCGATCGCGCCGCGCGAAGACCAGATCCCAGTAGGCCCGTTGCACCTGGGCAATGATCTCGATCACCCGTTGCCGGAACTGGCTGTCGGAGAGGTCGAGCTGCTTGCGCGCCAGGCGAATCTGGCGCCGCCCCTGGTCGATCCCCCGGTTCTTCAGCAGCGGCTGGAGGTAGGAGAGGTTGAAGGTCGAGGTGAACTGCGGATTGAGGATGTTGAAGACGTTCTGGGTCGTCGACCGATCGTTGCTGTAGGAGGCCTGCAGAAGCCCGCCCTGTGACTGGATGCGCTGGGAGAGCGTCGCGGACCCGGTGAGGTTGTCGGTCAACAGCCCGGCGTTGGCCCCGCCAAGAAGAGGATTGGCGATCGGGATGTTGCGCCGATCGTAGAAGAAACTGGTCATCAGAGAGGGGTCGTAGAACCCCTGGGAAGCCCGCACGTCCAGTTCGTTCAATTGGACATTGAGCCGCTCGACTTCGAGATCCCGGTTGTTCTCGAGCGCGAGGAGCATCGCCTCGCGCAGGGTCATCATCACCCGGCGCGTCGCGTCGACTCCGACCCGGTCATCGGGGATCTCGACCTGCTGTTGCTGCGCCAGGGGCTGCGCGGAGAGGGAGTCCACTCCGCCCAGCAGGAGAAGCGCGGCCAGACAGCCGGGTATCCATCTGCCCCACGACCACCACCGCCCCCTACGACGGACGCTCTCCTCTCGGACCATCGCTTGCGCGTCTCGTTGCTCCATCTCAGAACTCCTTCCCTCGTTGCTGCTCCCGCGCCGCCTTGACGACGGCGACCGCGGTCGCCACATCCTCGATCGCCAGCCCCAATGACTTGAAGACGGTGATCTCCGCCGCTGACTGGCGGCCAGGGTGATGCCCTGCCGCCAACTGCCGTAACTCCACCACTCTCTCCCAGGGGAGGATCCCCTTCTCGACCGCCTGGATCAGCTCCCCGGCTTCGAGGCGAGCCTGCTCGAGCGAATCGACCACGAGGAGACCCGCCCGGCGCGCGAGCGTATCATCCAACTCGCGCCGCAGGACCGAATTGCCTCCGGCCGCGTTGAGATGAGCGCCCGACTCGACCCACTCCCCCAGCAGGACCGGCTCCCTGGCGCTGGTGATCGTGATCAGGATCTCCGCCCCGACGGCGGCCGCCTCAGGCCGATCGACCGGAAGGAGATCGACCCCACGCAACTGCGGCGCCATCCGCTCGCAGAAGCCCTCGCGATGCTCCGCCGAACGGCTGTAGACGCGGACCTCCGTGACCGGCCGCACCGCGCAGACGGCGAGGAGCTGGCTCACCGCCTGCCAGCCCGTCCCGTAGATCCCGACTCGTCGGGCTTGCTGCCGGGCGAGGAGGCGCGTCGCCACGCCGCTCGCCGCCCCGGTCCGCATCTGCCCCAGCCGATCCGCCTCGAGCAGGGCGACCAGCTCCCCCGTCTCCGCCGAATAGAGGCTCACCAGAAAGCGGGCTCCGTGGCGAGTGACGGTGTAGGCCTTGAGCCCGAGCCACCCTTCGTCCGCTCCGCTCATGACGTGGAGCGTCGCCCCGCCGCTCCGCACCCGGCGCCGCGGTTGATTGGTCGCCTCCCCCACGGCCTGCCGTCGAAAGACCCCTTCGACCGCCTCGAGGGCCATCTCCATCGTCAAGAGCGACGTGACATCCGCCTCTGTCAAATAGAGCGCCATCCGTTCTTCCTCTCCATCGTCATCCCGTTACTTGCCGATCCCGAGCAGGGTCGAGGTTGTCGCCACCAGCCGACGGCGCGCCCGACCCGTCCACGACTGCCACCCATCCCCCATCCGACGCCAGATTGGCGACTGGATCGCGTCATCGAAGATCGAGTAGAAGACGGGCGTCGCCAGCAAAGTCAGCAGGAGACAGAGGGACTGCCCCCCGATCACCACCACCGAGGTCGACCGGTTGATCCCCGCTCCCGGCCCGCTGCTCACCGCCAGCGGCGCCATGCCCGCCACAAAGGCGATCGTCGTCATCAGAATCGGCCGCAACCGGTCGCGGCTCGCCTGGATCAACGCGGCGTGACGCTCCATCCCCTTGGCGCGCAACCCGTTGGTATGGTCGATCTGCAGGATCGAGTTCTTCTTGACCATTCCAAAGAGGACCAGCAGGCCCAGTGCCGTGAACATGTTCATGCTCTGCCCGGTCAGAAAGAGCGAGACCAGCGCGAAGGGCATACTCAGCGGCAACGCCAGCAGCACCGTCACCGGATGGATGAACGACTCGAACTGTGCCGCCAGCACGATGTACATAAAGATGAAAGAGAGGAGGAAGGCCAGCAGGAACCCGTTGGTCGTCCGCTCCAGCTCCTTAGTCCGTCCGGAAAGCCCCGTCGAATACTCCGGCGGCAGCTTCATCGCCGCGACCTCGCGGTTGAGCTGTTCGATCACGTCGCTCTGGGAGAAGCCAGGTTTGAGATTGGCCGTCAACATCACTTGCCGTTGCCGGGAGACTCGCTCGATCTGGGTCGGACCGGTCGCCTCTGTAAACTGGACGACACTATCGAGTCCGACGCTCCCGAGCCGCATCGAGGGGACATTGAGCTTGCGAATCCCCTCGGGCGTCGCTCTGAAAGACTCCATCGCCCGGACGTGCACCTCATACTGCTCGCCCAGTTCATTGTAGGTCGAGATCTGGTCTCCCCCGACGAGCAGCCGCAGACTCTGGGCGATGTCGCCAACGTTGACCCCCAGGTCCGCCGCCCTCGAACGGTCGATTTGCGCTCGCAGTTCCGGTTTGCCAAAGATCAGGGAGGTGTCGGCGTCGACGACGCCGGGCATCGCCCGCAACCTGGCCAGCAGCACCTGCGAGTACTGGTTGAGCCGCTCGAGATCCGGTCCCTGCACCATGAAGGCGATCGCCGCGTTCTGGCGACTGCTGCCTCCAATCGCCGCGATCGTCGAGACCACCGGGCGCAAGTTGAGCGCCTCATAGCGCGGCAGGACCTGATCGCGCACCATCTGCATGACCTCGAACTGCGAGATCGAGCGCCCCTCCAGCGGCGCCATTCGCGTGTAGATCCTCGCCTCGTTCGGCGTTTGTTGCGGATCGTCGCCAATCGTCGTCACCGTATAGTCGATGTGGGGCAACCGCCGGACATCTGCCGCCACCCGTTGCGCGATCTCGAGGGTCGACTGCAGCGAAGTGCCCTCGGCGGCGCGGACCGCGACCTCGAACTCGTCCTGGTCATCCTCCGGGAAGAAGTCCTTCCCGACCCCGATCAGCAGGGGAATCGTCGAGAAGAAGACCAGACCGCAGAGCGAGACGACCGCCCAGCGATAGCGCAACGAGAGCCGCAGCAGGACCGCATAGGCATGATCGAGCTGCCGCATCAGCCAGCTCTGCTTCTCGTGACTGCCGTGTCCTGCCTGGTCCCCGGTCGCGGGCGACGTTTCCGCCTCCTTGCGCCGGAGACGCCGGAGCAACCGCGCACTCATCATCGGCGTCAACGTGAAACTGACCAGCAACGAGACCATGATCGAGAAGGCCATCGTCAGCGCGATACTCTTGAAGAAACGGCCCGCCACGCTCGACATAAACGCCACCGGGAGGAAGATCACCACCAGCGAGAGCGTTGTCGCCATGACGGCCAGCCCGATCTCGCGTGTCCCCTCGATCGCCGCCTCGAACGGCGAGAAGCCCTTCTCCTCGATATAGCGGAAGATGTTCTCCAGAACGACGATCGCGTCGTCGATGACAATCCCCACCGCCAGTGTCAAGCCCAGCATCGACGGCCCGTTGAGCGTGATGTCGGCCCACTCCATCGCCGCAAAGGTCGAGATCAGCGAGGTCGGAATCGCCACCGCGGCGATCAGGGTCGCCCGCACGTTCTGCATGAAGAGCAGCACCACCAGCGCCGCCAGAAATGAGCCCAGAATGAGGTGCTCCCGGATCGTGTGGAAGGAGGCGAGAATGAAGACCGACTGATCACGGACGATTCGAACCTCAAACCCTGCCGGCATCGTTCCCTTCAACTGATCGAGCCGCTCCTTGATGGCGTTGACGACATCGACCGTGTTGGTCCCGGATTGCCGTCGGACCTGCAGGATCAGCGTCGGCGTGTCATTGATCCGCCCGACGCTCAGTTCGTCCTCGATCCCGTCTTCGGCGTAGCCCAGATCCGAAATCCGGATCGGATACCCCTGCCGGGTCGCCACGACGATGTCGTTGAACGCCTCGACCGACGGCAAGCGGCCGAGCGTCCGCAAGGTCAGGAAGCGATCCGGCTGGTCGATCCGCCCGCCCGGCACTTCCAGGTTCTGCATCTGCAGCGCCTGTGTCACCTGGGCCACCGTCAGGTTGTAGGCACGCAGTTGGTCGCCATCGAGCTTGACGTTGACCTGCCGCTTCCGACCTCCGACCATCTGCACCTGCCCGACACCGCTGATCGATTCGATCTGCCGCCGCAAGACCTTGTCGGCAAACTCCGTCGTCTCGCGAATCGAGCGGTTGGAGGCGAGCGCGATCGTCATGATCGGGGCTGAGTCCGGATCGAACTTTTGGACCACTGGCTG
>JBEIJP010000293.1:0-4616 GCA_040380245.1 Acidobacteriota bacterium
CCTTGATCTCGCGGACCGGGATTTCATAGATCTTTCCCATCTTCCCTCCATTGGAAGAGAGCGCCGTCGCGGCGATCTCTTCCATCAATGTGGCAGCAGTGGACGCAACACCAGCGCTCCAAAAAGCCATTCCAATGATCAATGCCGCTCCGAGCAGGAACGTACCGGTTGTCAGTGCAGGTTTCCTCATTCTCTCTCCTCCATTTTCGATCACCGATCGAATTCCCGTGTTGGCATCGGCGCCCTCACTCTCACGATCAACCACAAGACCCCCTGGTCTATTCAGTAGGGGGACATCTCTGGATACTGGATATCCAGCTTACACGCCGCGGAAGATCTATGCTACCGAGGTCGGAAGATCTTTCAATCAACCCGACAAAGCCGCTTCGACCTTCTCGGTCTGCCATCAAATACGCACAGACTGCCGGCTCGCTTACGCAGTCTGGGTACTGGCGTGCCGTCGTTCTTCCATTGATTGTGGACCTGTCGCAGCGGTTGAGGGATGAGCCTCGCGGAGTTGGAAGGGGGCCTCACCCGTGCGCGGCTCTGGCTATCTCCAGCCATCGACCATCATGACATCAGACGAGAGATTGCTGATCGTGGATAAGGCGTAGCTCTGCTCATCCGGGCTGACGGAGAGATTTGGCAAATAAAGGTGTAACCTGCCGACGACCTGTCTGATGAGCGTGAGGTTGCCAGTCGATAGATCAAGGTGGCGGAGGAGTAATTGCGTCCCCCCGGAACCCGGCTCGAGAAAATAGACTCCGCTGCGGGCAATATGCCAATTCCGGGTGAGGTAGAGCGTCGAGAGTTGCTCGACCGGTGCTTCCTTGTCGGTCGACAGATCGCGCCGCATGAGCCGATCATTGCGGTTGAAGTAGAGGAATCTTCCATCTGAAGAGACGAACGGATCCCAGGACCCGCTCTGCCCGTCAAAAGTGACCTGCTGTGGATCTCCCCCGCTCGCCGGAATCTTCCAAATCTGCAGTCTGGTGTGGGGTTGAGCGCGACTGGAAGTGAAGTAGATCCATTCTCCGTCCGGTGACCAGGATGGCATCATACTCGACCAGACCGAATCGGTCAGTTTGCGCACCTGCGAATCTTCCACCCGGATGGTGTAGATGTCGCTCTGTCCGTTGGCGCGGCGGTCAAAGGCGATCAATCTCCCATCCGGAGACCACCGCGGGCTGCCCACACCAACCTCACGGAAGCGGGTCAACTGACGCGGCTGCGTACAGTCCTTCTGGGCAACCCAGAGTTCATCCCATCCGGTCCGATTAGAGTGAAAGACAAGTTGTGATCCGTCAGGTGACCATCTTGCTCCAAAATCACCGAGAGACGAATTGATCAAGCAGGGCCGCTTTTCCCCTCCATTCATCTCGAAGATCTCAATCTGCGTATCCCCCTGCTCATTGATGTAGGCAAGGGTATTCGCTTGTCGAGCGATGGAGAAGGAGGTCATCGGAGTGGAAAGGTTCGGGACGAGTTCTGCGGCCCCACCCGTCGCCTCGACCTGCCATAGGTGAAAGCCCCCGCTGCGGCTGGAGATGAAGTAGAGTTGTCGACCATCAGCTGACCAATGGAGCGTGCCCGATTTGATATTCTTTTGATCATCAGTGATCTGGCGGACTGTGCCGTTGGTCAGGTCGGCAATGAAGACTTCACAGACCGTGTCGCTACTGTACCTGAGGAAGGCCAGTGAACGCCCGTCTGGGGAAAATCGCGGTGTTGAATCATAGACTCCACCCTTCGCGGACTGCTCCGTAATTCGTCGCCGCTGCTCCCCATTGACCTCATTGAGCCCGGTGAGCCCGGTGAGCCCGGTGAGCCCGGCGAGCCCGGTGAGCCCGATGAGATGGATGCCCGAGCCACCCCCCGGTCCCCTCAATCCGATGACTGCCAAATACTGACCATCAGGCGACCAGTCGAGCCCATCATCGACGCGGGCAATCTCCCGCTCAACTCCCCCCAGAATGGGAACGATCATCAGGTGATGTGGATCACCAACGCGGCTGTCGGCACGTAAAAAGGCCAGATAGCGTCCATCTGGGGACCAGGTCGGCTTTTGCTCAGATCCCGGATGAGTTGTCACTCTGATTACTTCACTCTCGATCGTCTGCTTGACGTAGATGTCATCGTTATTCAATGGATCGTCAGCCCAGGTGAAGGCGATCAAACCGCCATCGGAACTCAGGGCCGGAAATCTCTCCACGCCGGGGAATGAGGTCAGCGGTCGAGGGATGGCAGCCATCTGCCGGCTCTTCGGAAAAAGGATGTGGCGAATCGACCAGCCGCCAATGACTACCCCCAGTAGAAGAAAGACTCCAATTAACGCAACCCGGACACGACGGGCCGACCACCTACCAGCTTCGCCGGAGGTTTCCTTGGATGTGTTTTCATTCTCTTCCCCATCACGGCTGCCATTCTCTTCCGGGATGGAAAGATCCAGGACTTGGACCTCTCCCTGAAACCTGTATCCTCGCCCCGGAACAGTCACAATCATTTGCGGTTGACGAGGTTCATCCTCGATCAGACGTCGGATGGCGTAGATGTTGTTGGTTAGATTGGCTTCGTCGATGAACTGGTCCGGCCAGATTTTTTCTAAGATCTCCTCTTTGAGCATCATACGGCCTGCGTTTTCGACCAGAAGAAGCAGGATCTCGTAACGCTTCCGCGTCAGAGGGATATTCTGCCTCCCCCGACGCAACGATGACGCGGATGTATCCAGAACAAAGGGGCCAAAGACATATTTGTTCCGCCTCTCGAGACCAGCCATTCCAATCCTTCTCCCCTGACGGTTGCGCTGTGTAGAGACCAGCAAAAATCGGCTAAAGAAATAAGCATACCCAAATCAGGGAGAAAATAGAACCTGAGCGCATCGGCGAAGCGCCTTTCTCTTGTAAAGTGGAACTGGGACTCGCGTGGGGATGAGGGGAAGCACGGCGGAAGATGGAATGGGAAGGGGGTTCCCAAGAGGAGGACGGGGGCGGGACCAACTCCTCGATTCGCGCGCTCTCTTCTCGGCTTAGTGGCTTCAAGTGAGTGTCGTCTCCCATCCCGGAGGTCGACCCTTCTCTTTTTCATCGGTAGACCCCGAGAAGACCAGGGATGGAAAAAGATGAGCGGGAGAGGAGAATGCTGCTCTCTCCTCTCCCGCAGGGCCTTTGCAAAGTCAGGGACAGGTAGCCTGTATGACCTGTGATGGCTCCCCGATGTGGGCGCTGGAGTGCCTACAGGATCATCTGCTGGTGTTCCAGCAGGACACCGCCTGGCGGCCCAAGGCGACGCCTTAGGTACCATCAACAACACAGCCAGGCGTTCTTTCAGACCGCCTCAACGGTTTCCCTCGGGTACCCAGGGTTGCACCCTGGGCGGATATGTACCGCCTCTTCAGGGCACGATACTCTTGCCTGGCTCTCACGTAAACAGACCGCGGTCCAACAATCAGAGGGTTGTCTTTGGACTTGCTCAGGTGCAGGTCCCCTCTCTGTGTTGTCAACCCGAATCAATCGATAGCGACTTTGCGTGCCCATCCTCCTGTCGATCGGCCGACTACCGGACTGGAAAGACCGGAATCGTCAGCGTCGCCGTGCTCGTCGTCGTCAAGTGGTGGAGGTTATGACCGCCTCCCAGCCCATTCTGGGCCTCGACCAGCAGCGCGCCGGTGATCGCCTCATCGGCGACAGATGCGAACCTCATCCAGCCGGATCTGCCCGCCGGAAGGACCGTCGTGTAGCGCCGCACTGTCCGCGGGAAGTTGTTCCCGAGCACGCCCCGCAGCTGGCAGACATTCCCGGGCAATGTAAAGCTCTGCGACGCCTCCTGGTCGTCATAGAGCAGCCCGAAGAGCGAACTCAGGCTTGCTGCCCCCGTCCCCAGGTTGCCTCCAATCCGGTTGACGACCAGCAGCGAGCTGAACCCGTTGGCGATCGACGAGAGCCCACTGACCGCCAACGTGCGCGGCAGGGGGTTGTAGCTCAACCCGTCGAAGGCCAGGGTCGTCATCGTCGCGTTGGGGTTGCACGTCGGCCCTCCCAGGCCGAGCGCCGCCACCCCGAGCGCCGGCAGCGTCGCGCGATGGCCGCTCTCCAGCTTGACCAGGCTCTCCCCGATCAGGTCGTTCTGGATCACCGGGCACCCGTTGGCGTCCGTCGCCACCGCGATCAGGTACCCCGTCACCCCGGGATCAAAGTCGCTCGCCAGGAAGCTCGTCGTCTGGTTCGCCGTCAAGGTGATCGTCATATCGGCCACCGAACAGTTCGAGCCGTCGATAAAGAAGAAGTGGACGTAGGCCCTCCGAGTCGGGCTGGTGTTGGTGATCGAGATCCGCGAATCGTTCGTCGTCGGGTTGAATCCCGACGAATAGAGGTTGTAGATCAGCACGCTCCCCGGCTTCTGTGCCGCTACTTGGCCAAGCACCAACCCTACCGCTTCTCCGGGGCCCGCCGGCGACGCACCGACCGTCACCGTCCCGATGGGCCCTGGAAACCCATTGATCGTCGTGGTGATCTGGTACTGCGTTCCACTGGTCGCCACCGCACTCACCTGCCCCAGATAACTGATCGTCACACTGCTGTTTCCAGGAATCGTCCCCGTCCAGGTCACCGTCGTGGTCG
>JBEIJP010000294.1:0-4593 GCA_040380245.1 Acidobacteriota bacterium
CGCGCTGTTGGCGCTCGCTTTGAGGAATGCCTGCTGCGCGATCGTCGGATCGATGGTCACCGGGTAGGTAGCCTGACCATCTTCGAGCACGATCTGGAGATGCCCCTCGTCGCCCGGCTCAAACCAGGCCTCCAGTCTCTTCCCGGTCGCGTCCCAGACCCGCAGGTTGTCGTAGGAGAGCCGTGGCTCCTCGCCCGCCCGCCCGAGGGTCAACGACTGACCGGTCACTGCCGTGACCGGCCGCAGATCCCCGCGGTAGCGCAACCGCAGGCGGAGCTTCTCGTCGGCGCGGCCCGCCGGCCGACTCCGAATCGTAAAGCCGTGCTCGATGGCCGATCGGTCGTTGACCACCCACTCCTCCAGCCGCTCGTCCCGTCCATAGCGGATCTTTTCGCCAACGACCCCAATCTCTCCCCGCCCGATCCCGATCCAGTCGTGGCCAACCCCATAGCTCGTCAATTCGAGCCCCCAGGACCAGGTCCCCTGCTCGGGGCGCACCGTGAAGCCGCGACGATCGAAGGAGGCCCGAAGCCGCTGTCGACGGTTGACGGCTTGCCATCCCTCCGCGTTCCCCCCCAAGGGTCGGATCGATCGCTGCCACTGGTCGTGGGCTTCGTGGATTCCTTGCCAGTCCCGGCCGGTCAGTCCATTCGCGGCGCCAGCCGCACCGCTTCCCGGCGGGATGGAGCGGACCGCCCCTCCATTGGCCAGCAACAGAAAGATCAGAAGCGTCAAGTAGCTGGCCGCATAGAGAAGACGGATGGTCTTCGTTGATGGCCGAGCGATCATGGCGACAAGGCTGCTCGATTTTGATCTCATGTGGGCTGCTTCTCCAGGCTTGATCCGAGCCGATGCGGGGTGCGAACTTCGCGACAACTGATGAATGATCGTCTGGTTTCGGCTGGAAAGATCGGTCGATATTTCCAAATAGGGTCTTTACAAGGTCTTTGATTTCAACTCTAGACTAGGGGAACTTGCTCTTTCCGTAAATAAAAATGATCGTCGGATCGGAAAAAAGCCAGGGCAAGCCTCGCCAGGATCGTGTGGAACCACCAAAGGGGAAGGGAATCGCCAGACTCTGCCGGGGAAAATTGTACGGCCGTAACTTCCACCTCTCCCTCTTGACGCAAGGAGCGATTCAATGGATCGTTCTTTTCGCGGGCAGTGCCATACCTGCAAGCGGATTCACCAGGAGGAGATCAAATGAAGGCGAACGCGACACTGGATCAGAGAGGGAACGCCTCGGTTCCGACTCCGGGATCACCATACCCGCGCCGAGAGCTTTTCTGGAGGCTCTGCTGGGGAAGTGGCGTGATGCTGTTGGCGCTGACGGTGGCGGCGGCGGCTCAGCCCGGCCGACGGCCGGTTCGTCCCCCTTCCGCTCCCCCCGTCCCCGCCGCTCCCACCCCTCCCACCCCTCCCACGTCACCCCCGGCATCTCCAGAAGAGCCGGAGCCGGCGGCTGTCGAAGAACCCGATCCGACACCCGTCAGTGTCACCGATGACGGCACGATTCGACTCGACACGACGATGGTCAGCATTCCCCTGACCGTCGTCAGCCGGGCGGGTCGACCCATCCCCAACCTTCGCCAGTCCCAATTCCGCCTCTACGAAGACAATGTCGAGCAACGGATCGACGCCTTACTGACCGAATCGGTGCCCTTCCACGTCATTCTTCTGATCGATACCTCGGGCAGTGTCCGCGATCATCTCGATCAGATCCAGGGGGCGGCGATGGAGTTTGTTCGCCAGCTCCGCCCGGACGATCAGGTGATGGTCGCGACCTTCGCCAATCGGGTCAATGTCGAGTGTGAGTTCAGCCAGGATCGCAACGTTCTCTATGACGCGATTCGGGGGATTCGGGGTGGGGGAGGCACGCGGATCTACAGTGCCGTCGACTTTGCCCTGCGCCGCTTTCAATCGATGGACGGACGCAAGGCAATCGTCATCTTTTCCGATGGGATCGATTCGATGGGGAGGAGATCAACGGGTGATGCCACCATTGCGCGTGCGGAAGAGTCGGGGGTTCTCTTCTATCCGATCTGGTACCAACCCCAGACCTTCTTTGGAGGGGGCTATCCCGGCGGGGGATATCCGGGCGGGGGCCGTTCCCGAAGAATCCCTCCGATCTTCTTGCCTGGCCCGCGCATCCCGGGTCGCTGGCCGATGACCGCTCCACAATGGCCCGGGACCGGGCAGCCATTCCCCGGACAGCAGTCCTCCGAGGAGATCAGCCGTGGACGGGAGTACCTCGAAGGCCTCGCCGAGGCGACGGGAGGGCGTTTCCACGCCTCCCCCTCGCTCGGCAGTCTCGCCAACACCTTCGCCCTCATCGCCGATGAGCTGCGCAACCAGTACGCCCTGCGCTACTATCCGACCAACACCCGGCGCGATGGGACCTACCGGGCGATCCGCGTGCGCGTCACCGTGCCAGATGCCATCGTCCGCGCCCGTAAGGGTTACCGCGTTCCCAAGGAGTGAGCCCCGGCTCTCTTCGATGAAGACGCCTCCCCCGGATGATAGGTCCGCTTCGCGTGCGCCTTGATCTCCTGGAGCGTGAACCAGGCGGGTTTGAACTCCCCCCTGGCATAGAGCGCCGCCTGGTCGAAATAGTGCGGGGAGGCGGGATCATGGCTCTGGCCAAACTGGAGGACGGAGCGCGCCCGGACCTCGCGTCCAAACTCGACGACGCTGACGTAGGAGTGGCCGGCGGTGCCGTAGCGCCGCTTCTGCCCCTTGGCCGGCGGCGCGTAGAAGTTGAAGATCATCCCGACGAACTCGCCCGGCCCCCCGGCGACGGGCAGGCTCGGCTTCTCGTCGAGAAAGGGCTCGATCGAGCCACTGGTGTGGACGCGCTGCAGCCGGGTCAGATCTCCCCAGCTCACCTGCCAGGTCCCCCAGGACTTCTGCAATTCGCTGATGACATAGTCAAGGACAGCCGCGTCCGGGGCGGCCATGTTTTTGGTCAGCTGCTTCGCTTGCGGGAGGGTTCGGGTGTAGGCCCAGAGGGAGAAGATCGTCATCGGGACGGAATCGGTCGTGCTCACCCCATTCCAGGCGCGGAGGGCCTCGATCGGCCCCGCGATCCGCGACGCGCGAGCGGCGTCCTGCTGGCGAAGGCTCTCCCACTCGGCGACCAGCCCGGGGATCAGCCGCTCCGCTTCGAGACAGCGTGTGTCATAGGCCGCCTTCGACCAATCCTCGAAGCTGAACTTCGGACGCTCCGAGAGGAGCCGGCGGGACATTCTCGACCGCGCGTTGTCCTCCTCGCCGATCATATAGCCGGGGAAGCGAGCCGGGTCCGGGTTTCCATCCTGGCCCGCCGTCTCGCCCGAAGCGAGCAGCGGTGTCGCGTTGCAGTTCTGGGCGTAACCTGACGACGGGTTGAGCGTCTGCGGGAGTTCTTCCAATGGGTGATAGCCCTGCCAGTCGTGCTCTGGCTTGCTGCCATCGACCGGCTTCGACCAGTCGACCTTGGGGGCACGACGGGGAATGGCGCCATTGTAGACGTACCAGACCTGCCCGTCCCGATCGGCGTACATTGTGTTGAACATCGGCACCGCGAGCCGGCCCATCGCCCGTCGGAATTCGGTCAGATTTCGCGCTTTGCCCATCCAGTAGCGCTGCTCGATCAGGCCCCCTTCCTCCAGCTTGGCCATGCGCACCGCCAGCGGCTTGCCATTCCGCACGGCGACGATCGGTCCGTGATGGGTCTTGCGGAAGGTGAAGGTGCGCGGAACCAGAGCGCCGCCCGCCTTCTCATCACGAACCTGCAGGGTCTCCTGCCAGCTGGTCGCCAGGCGATGGCCTGTACCGTAACGGTAATGGAGCGGATTCTGTGGGTCGTCGAAGGTCTCTTCCCAAAGGTCGATGATGTCGGGGGTGTTGACTGTGTGGCTCCAGCCGAGCGATTCATTGTGGCCCAGCCCAATGATCGGCGACCCCGGGAAGGTCGCTCCCGAGACATTCCACCCGCTCGCGCTGTGGACGTGCCCTTCGATCCACTGTCCCGGGCCAAAGAAGGGCTGGTGCGGATTGACAAAGAGCAGGGGCGCGCCCGACGAACTCTTCGCTGGTGTCACCGCCCAGGTGTTCGAACCGACCACGCCCGCCGCCCAGGCGTCCTCGCCCGCGCCGCCCAGCCCCTCGAGCCACTCCGCCAGTCGGCCCAGGTCCTCCGCTCCCCCCTGACGCGGATCGACAGGGGAGGGAACCCGGTCCCCATCGCCGCGTCGCGCCTGCTTGCGCGGAGCTCCCTCTTCGACGACGGCGCTCCGGATCTCGTTGTCGCGCACCGCGCGTCGGTAGATGAAGAGCTGGTACTGCGCGAACCGCCCAAAGGCCAGCGCGTGCCAGGGCTCAAAGCGGGTGATCAGTCGCGGCTTGACCTCGGGGTGGCGCGCCAGATAGTAGTTGAGCCCGTCGGCGGTCGCCTCGCACAGCTCGCGCATCGGCTTCGACATCGCGGTGTACTCCGCCTTCGATTGCGCGACAATGCCGAGCGCTCGGTTGGTCAGGTCGGAGTCGAGCATCTTCTCGCCGTAGACCTCCGTCGCCCGCCCGATCGCCTGCAGGTAGCTGTCCTCGATCTGC
>JBEIJP010000295.1:0-4582 GCA_040380245.1 Acidobacteriota bacterium
CTGGTTTTTGAACCGGGAGCTGTCCAAGGGCAAGCTGAACTACCAGCAGTGGGTGGAGTTGGGGAAGAAGCACCGCATCCCGACGATGATCGATATCGCTTCCGACGCCCACCCGGTCGACAATCTCTGGAAGTTCAACGATATGGGGTTTGACCTCGTCGCGATTTCCGGCGGGAAGGCGATGCGCGGCCCACAGAGCACGGGGATCCTCATGGGCCGAAAGGAGCTGATCGCCGCCTCCCGGTTGAGTGCGCCGCCCAACAGCGGGATCTGCCGGGGCCACAAGGTCAACAAGGAAGAGATCCTCGCGATGTATGTCGCGCTGGAACGCCACCTGCAGATCGACCACGAGAAGGAATGGAAGATGTGGGAGGGCTGGATGACGGTGATCGTCGAGGCCATCAAGGGGCTCAAGGGTGCTCGCCCGGCGGTCTTTGTGCCGGAGATTGCCAACCACACGCCGACCCTCCACCTCACCTGGGATGAGCGGTTGATCAAAATGACCGGCCAGCAGCTGAAGGAGCGCTTATGGAACGGGAACCCCGGGATCGAGGTGATGCTGGGCGGGACGATGGGGACCGAAAAGGGGGGGATCGAACTCTCTGTCTGGCAGTTCAAACCCGGGCAGGAGAGGGTCGTCGCCGCACGCGTCAAGGAAGAGCTGCTCAAGGCATCGGTCGACTCACCGCGGATCTGATCCGATGACGAAGCATTCCAGAGCACGGATCCTGCTGGCCATCGCGGCGTTCTGCCTGCTGGTCTTTCTATGGATGGCCTCCACTGGAGATCTGGCCAACGCCGGACCGTGGCTGATTGCCGGGCTGCTGCTGCTGGCGATCAGTTTCAGGGGCTTCCCGTCGCTCAGTGGGCTGACCTTTACGACGACGATCCTCTCGGTTGTCGCGACGGCCCTCTACTATCCCCAATATTTCAAGGCGTATTTCGGGTTCGAGCTGGCGACGCTGATCACGCCGCTGATCCAGTTGATCATGTTCGGGATGGGCTGCTCGATGGGCGTGAAGGATTTCGTCGCGCTGGCCAGATCACCGAAAGCGGTCCTGGTCGGCGTGGTCGCGCAGTACGCGATCATGCCGCTGCTGGGGTTGACGCTGGCGAAGATGACCGACTTTTCGCCGGAGATCTCGGCCGGCGTCATTCTGCTCGGGTGCGCGCCAACCTCGGTCACCGCCAGTGTCATGTGTTATCTGGCGAGGGCCAATGTCGTGCTCGCCATCACCATCACCTCGCTCACCACCCTGCTGGCGCCGTTCCTGATTCCGCTGCTGATGAAGCTGCTGGCCGGCGGCTTCATCAAGATCGATGTAGCGGAGATGATGTGGGGCATCGTCAAAATGGTCTTCCTCCCGATTGGAGCGGGGCTCGTCTTCCACAAGTTTCTGCACGGGCGGGCGAAGTGGCTCGATGAGGCGATGCCGCTGGTCTCGATGGTCGGAGTGGGCCTGATTGTCGCCATCATTATTGCCGCCGGAAGAGAGAGCATCCTCCACATCGGCCTGGCGCTGATCACGGTCGTCTTTCTGCTGATCCTGCTCGGCCTCTTCTGCGGTTACTGGTTGGCGAGGCTCTGTGGGCTCTCCGAGGTCGATTGTCGGACGATCTCGATCACGACCGGGATGCAGAATGCCGGGCTGGTCTCGGGAATCGCCAAAGTTATGGGAAAGATCGCCACGGTGGGACTGGCGACGGCGGTCTGCGGCCCGATCATGGGCTTCTCCTCCTCGATTCTGGCCTCCTGGTGGAACAGCCACCGTCCGCCAGAGGAGCCCGCCGACACTCCACAACCAGTCTGAGCCGCTGACATGGGATCGAGAGTCGCCCTGTTGGGCATCTACCACGAATCGAATACCTTTGCTTCGCCAGCCACGACCGGCGCCGACTTCAGGGCGGGCAAGTATCTGATCGGTCAGGCGATCCGCGAGGAGTACCAGGCGGCTCACCACGAGATCGGGGGGATGCTCGAGGTCATGGACCGGGAGGGGATCGAGGTTCTTCCGGTCGTCTACGCCTCGGCGACACCGGGGGGAACGATCTCGGCCGAGACTGCCGACTGGTTGGTGAGCACCCTGCTGAACGAGCTCGAAAGAGTTCTGCCGGTGGATGGCTGCCTCGTCGTCCCGCACGGCGCGGCGGTCTCGGAAGAGTTCCGCGACCTCGATGGCCACTGGTTGAGCGAGGTGAGAAGGCGGGTCGGCGAATCGATCCCGATCGTCGGAACGCTCGATCTGCACGCCAATGTCAGCCAACGAATGGTAGCCGCGACCACGGCGCTGGTCACCTACCGCGAGAATCCGCATCTCGACATGCGGCAGCGGGGAGTCGAAGCCGCCAATCTGCTGGTCGGCTGCTTGCGGAAGCGGATCGACCCAGTGCAGGTCCTGGTCCAGGCGCCGCTGGGGATCAGCATCGAGCAGCAGCTCACCGGCGCCGAGCCCTGCCGTGGCCTCTCCGCCTTCGCCGATCAATTTCGAGAGGACCCGGCGATTCTCTCACTGAGCATCCAGCTCGGATTCCCCTATGCCGATGTCGAAGAGATGGGCGCCTCGGTGATCGTCGTCGCCAATGGCGACCGCGCGAAGGCGCTCGAGACCGCGCGGCGAGTGGAAGGCTACCTCCTTGACCACCGGGAAAGTTTTGTCGGCGAGAAGACTGGGATTGAAGCAGCCCTCCAGCAGATCGCGACCGCGGCCAGGCCAGTGCTCCTGCTCGATATGGGCGACAATGTCGGCGGGGGCGGACCCGCCAACAATCTTGCCCTGCTCCAGGCGCTGGAAGAGAGCGGGGCGTACCAATATTTCGTCTGTATCTGTGACCCGGAGGCGGTCCGAACGGCGGAGCGCCATCGGCCCGGCGAGACGTTCGAATTGAGCATCGCAGGCACTGTCGGCGAGGCGCCCGCGACCTGCCGGATCGAGGCCACCCTGCTCCGCCTCACCGACGGGGAGTTCGAGGAGAGCCATCCCCGCCACGGCGGGGAGATCCGCTTCCAGATGGGGAGAACGGCCGTCGTCTCGACCGCGCGGGGCAGCGTCCTGATGCTGACGTCGCGGCGCGTCATGCCCTTCAGTCTGCAGCAATTGATCTCCCACGGGATTGACCCGACCCAGTTTGATGCGATCGTCGCCAAGGGGGTCAATGCGCCGATCGCCGCCTACGCGCCGGTCTGTCCGACGCTGATCCAGGTGGATACTCCCGGCGTCACCCAGGCCGATATGACCCGGTTTGCCTACCAGCATCGACGCCGGCCGCTCTTCCCGTTCGAGCGGTGAATCAGTTGACCGGTCGAATCGTTATGAGGATCTCGGTGGATAGAGTTGCCTATGAATATCAAGAAGACTGAATACTCCAAATCTGCCGAACTGCTGGCCCGCGCCAGGAGAGTCCTTGCCGGCGGAGTCTCCTCCGAGTTCAGAAAGTACAATCATCCGCACGCGATCTTCTACACCCACGGCCAGGGAAGCCATCTCTTCGATGTCGACGGGAACGACTACCTCGACTTCACCCTCAGCCAGGGGCCATTGATCCTTGGCCACTCGCACCCATACGTCCTGCAGCGGGTGCACGAATACTCCGCGCTGGGGCAGCTCTATGCCGGGCAGCATCTCCGAGAGATCGAACTGGCGGAAAAGCTCAACCGGCTGATCCCTTCGGCGGAGTTGATGCGGTTCTGCCTGGATGGTTCCGAGGCGGTTCAGACGGCATTGCGCGTAGCGCGGGCCAGGACCGGGAAGCAGAAATTTCTGCGCTTTGAAGGCCACTATCACGGCTGGCTCGATAATGTCGCGTGGGGAATCTCGACGCCGACGGTGGAGGCGCTGGGCAGCCGCGAGAGCCCGGAGGTCTTCCCCTGGTCTTCCGGCATCCCGGACCAGGCGCGCGAAGAGTTCCTCATCCTGCCCTGGAATGACCTCGACCTGGTCAGTCAGACGCTGGCGGAGCGTCACGACCAGCTCGCGGCGATCATTACCGAGCCGATCATGTGCAACTACGGATGCGTCATGCCGGCGGAGGGGTATCTGGCCGGGTTACGGCGGCTGTGCGATCAGTACGGGATCGCGCTCATCTTCGACGAGGTGATTACCGGATTCCGGGTGGGGCTCGGCGGCGCGCAGCGATACTTTGGCGTGACTCCGGACATGTCTGTCTTCGCCAAGGCCATTGCCAGCGGATACCCGATCAGCGCGATTGTCGGTAAGAAGGAGTGGATGGGGCTGATCGAGGAGGCCAGAGTGATCCACGCCGGAACGATGAATTCGAGCAACGCCACCGTCGCGGCGGCGCTGGCAACGATCGAGGTCCTCGAGCGGGAGGCCCCCTACGAGAGGATGTTCCGGCTCGGGAAGAGGCTGATGGAAGGGCTGCGCGAGGCAGCCGCTGGCTACCACGAGGATCTGCTGATCCAGGGGCCCGGGCCGATGTTCCACCTCGGGTTCACCCATCTGAAGAAGGTGGGAGACTATCGCGAGACACTGAGCTATGACAAAGTCAAACTGGGCCGATACATCTCAGCCATGCACGACGCGGGGATCAGGATCATCGGCCGGGGTTTGTGGTACATCAGCGC
>JBEIJP010000296.1:0-4568 GCA_040380245.1 Acidobacteriota bacterium
ACCAATAGGACCAATAGGACCAATAGGACCAATAGGACCAATAGGACCAATAGGACCAATAGGACCAATAGGACCAATAGGACCAATAGGACCAATAGGGCTTATTTTTCCTATAGGACCTATAGGTCCTATTCGTCCTAGAATTCCTATTCTTCCCATTGCTTCTATCCTCCTATTTGACTTCTGTTCCGTGT
Organism: Acidobacteriota bacterium; assembly: GCA_040380245.1. GTDB lineage: Bacteria > Acidobacteriota > Blastocatellia > RBC074 > RBC074 > CAIOZW01. The sequence goes on from JBEIJP010000296.1 coordinate 195, forward strand.
CCACTATTATTCGGCAATGTCTTCCACATCTCCTGCAAAAGCCGACCGGCCGTTGACGCTCGCCCTGGACGTCGGGACGTCGTCTGTTCGGGCAGAACTCTACGACGCACAGGCACGTGTTCTCGATGGTATCGAAGGGCGCACCCGTTACCAGATGACGGCCACCCCGGATGGTGGAGTCGAGATCGACGCCGATCGGTTGGTCGCTATCATCTGCCAGACCATCGATCAATGTCTACAGGAAGCCCGAAAATCCCTGCCCGACCTTGCCCCTGGCGAGATCGCGTTCGTCGGGTACAGCAACTTCTGGCACGCCATGCTCGGCGTCGACCAGACCGGTCAAGCCGTCACGCCGCTCTACAACTGGAGCGACACCCGCAGCGCCGCCCTGGCGAGCCAGTATGGCACGGACCTTGGGCGGGAGTGGATCCATCAGCAGACCGGCGTCGTCCCCCACGCGAGCTACTACCCGGCGAAGATCCTCTGGCTCCGTGCGACCCGTCCCGAGGTCTTTCGTCAGATCGCCAGGTTCGTCTCGATCGGCGAGTACCTCTACGGCAAGCTCTTCGGCCGCCTGACGTGCGGCGTCTCGATGGCCTCTGGAACAGGTCTCTTCCACCCGAACCGGCTCGACTGGAACGACGAGATCCTGGCGGCCATCGGGATCGAGCGCGACCACCTCTCCCCTCTCGCGGCTGACGGCGAAGGCCTCCACGGGTTGAGGGAGGAGCTGCTCGAACGGTGGCCCCTGCTTGGCGAAGCGCAGTGGCTGCCCGCCGCGGGAGATGGCGCTTGCAGCAACATCGGGTCAGGCTGCTTTTCGGATCGCCGGATCGCCATCAACGTCGGCACATCCGGCGCGATGCGGGTCTGCTGGCCGACGGAGCAGGCCCCGATCCCAGAGGGCCTCTGGTCCTATCGCGCCAACCATCGGTACGCGCTGATTGGCGGCGCCCTCTCCAATGGCGGAGACGCCTATGCCTGGTGTGCCCAGACCCTCACGCTCCCTGACCAGGCCGAGATTGAGCGCCAATTGATGGACGCCCCGGCCGCCGCGCACGGACTGACCGTCCTGCCCTTCTTCTCCGGAGAGCGCAGCACCGGCTGGCACGATACCGCCCGAGCGGCCTTCCTGGGAATCGGTCTGGGAACCCGTCCGATCGATCTGCTCCAGGCCTCCCTCGAAGCGGTCTGCTACCGTTTCGCGGCGATCTATGAGCGCTTCACCGCGATGATGGACGACCAGACCCAGATCATTGCCTCGGGAGGGGCGATCGTTGGCTCGCCCGCCTGGACGCAGATGATGGCCGATGTCATTGGAGTCCCCGTCGTCGCCTCCGCCGTCAAGGAGGCCTCCAGTCGCGGGGCAGCCATGTTGGCGATGGAGGCACTCGGCGGAAAGCACGGCTTCGAGTCCTTCGTCACCCCTACCGGAGAGAGAGTCGAACCAAATCCTGCCCGTCACCAGATCTACCGCGAAGAGCGGGCAAAACACGAGTCCTTTTATCGTCTATTGATCGAGAAGAGACCGCATCCTGAGGAGCCGTAACGAATGAATCCATTGATTGAAGTGGAACAACTGGGACAGAGCATCTGGTACGACAATATTCGTCGCCTGCTGATCGACAATGGCGAGATCGCCGCGATGATCGCCAACGACGATCTGCAGGGCATTACCTCCAATCCAACCATCTTTGAGAAGGCGATTGCGGGGAATGACGATTATGACGAATCCCTCAAGGGGTATATCGCGGCAGGGATGAGTGTCCAGGAGGTCTATGAGGCACTGGCCATCGACGATATCCAACGCACCGCGGACCTCTTCCGTCCCGTCTACGAAAAGACGGAACGAGTCGACGGCTATGTCAGCCTGGAGGTCTCGCCATTCCTCGCGCACCAGACGGACGAGACAGTGGCCGAGGCGAAGCGGCTCTGGGGCCAGCTCGATCGCCCGAATGTCATGATCAAGATTCCGGCAACCCCGGCCGGCATCCCGGCGATACGGCAGGTGATCGCCGCCGGAATCAATGTCAATGTGACGATGATCTTCGCGCTGGAGAACTACGAGCAGGTCGCGGAGGCCTTCCTGCTCGGGCTGGAGGATCGTGTCGCGGCGGGATTACCGATCGATCACGTCGCCTCGGTGGCGAGCGTCTTCGTCTCCCGCATCGACAGCCTCATCGACAAGAAACTGGAGGCCCTCATCGCGGCGGCTCCTGACGAATCGACCCGGTCTCGACTGCAGGCCCTGCTCGGACAGATCGCGATCGCCAACGCGAAGATGCTCTACCAGCGCTTCCGTGAGATCTTCGCCAGCGAGCGCTTCCAGAAATTGCACGCCCGCGGCGCCCAGGTGCAGCGTCCGCTCTGGGCCAGCACTGGGACGAAGAATCCAGCCTACCGCGATGTCCTCTACATCGAGCAGCTGATCGCCCCCCAGACGGTCAACACGGTTCCTCCCGCGACGCTGGCGGCATTCCGGGACCATGGCATCGTGCGCCCCACCATCGAGGAGCGGCTCGACAGTGCCAGACAGGCGCTGGAAGAGCTGAGCGCCTTCGGCATCGATCTGCCAACCGGCTGTCAGCAACTGCAGGACGATGGGGTCAAGGCGTTCGCTGACTCGTTTGTCAGCCTGCTGCAGAGCATCGCCGACAAGGAAGAGGCACTGCGCAAGAGCCTCCTCCAGCGCTCGGAGGGCCAACTGGGCCCTTTTGAAGATGCCGTCCTGGCGATTGGGAAGCGAGCTGGGACGGAGCATTGGATCGATCGGATCTGGAAGAAGGACGCTTCCCTCTGGAAGAGCGAGGAGGCTCACCAGAAGATCATCCGCCAGTCGCTCGGCTGGGTCGAGGTGACCCGGACGACGCTGGCTGCCGTCGATGACCTGCTGACCTTTGCCGCGCGCATCCGCAACGAGGGTTTCCGCCACATCGTCCTGCTGGGGATGGGTGGGAGCAGCCTCTGCCCGGAGGTCTTCCGGCGCACCTTCGGCAAACAACCAGGGTTTCCCGAACTGCACGTCCTCGACAGCACCGATCCCGCGACGGTGCGTGCCATCGAGGCAGCGGTCGATCTGCCCAAGACCCTCTTCATCGTCGCCAGCAAGTCGGGCTCGACGATCGAGCCGTTGACCTTCTACCGCTACTTCTTCCACCGGATGAACGACGTGACTGGAGGAAAGGCCGGTGACCACTTCATCGCCATCACCGATCCAGGTACGCAGATGGAGGCGGCGGCGAAGGAGGATCGGTTCCGTCGGATCTTCCTCAATCCGGCCGATATTGGCGGGCGTTACTCGGCCCTCTCCTTCTTCGGAGCGGTTCCAGCCGCCCTGATGGGCCTCGATCTCCGCACCCTGCTCGAACGGGCCGACCAGGCACGAATCGATTGCTCTCCCGCCACCCCGGCAGGGGAGAATCCCGGGCTCCAGCTCGGAGCGGCGATTGGCGGGATCGGCGCCGCCGGCTACAACAAGCTGACCCTGACCACCTCCCCGGAACTCGAATCACTCGGTCTCTGGGTCGAGCAGCTGGTGGCGGAAAGCACGGGAAAAGAGGATCTCCAGATCGTCCCGGTCGTCGGAGAACCTCTCGGTGAGCCGGCAGATTATGGCAATGACCGGCTCTTCGTGCACATCAGCGTTGGTCCGATCGATGATCCGACCGAGGCGAAATTGAACGCGCTGCGGCAGGCGGGACACCCCGTCATCCGTCGCATCCTGCAGGACACCCTCGACCTTGGGGAGGAGTTCTATCTCTGGGAGGTGGCGACGGCCGTCGCCGGCGCGGTGCTGGAGATCAATCCCTTCGACCAGCCCAACGTTCAGGAGAGCAAGGAGAACACCCAATCCCTGCTCGCCGAGTACACGCGGACCGGACCCTTCCCCGAGACAACAGTCTGCCTCGCGGGAGAAGCCGGACTGGCAATCTTCGCCACCCCTGCGACCCAGGCTGCACTTGGCGGAAGCACCGTCGAGGAAGTCCTCCGGGCACATCTCCACCGGATCCAGCCTGGGGACTATGTCGCCCTCCTCGCCTACTTCGAGGAGACGCCGGAGCACGAGGCGCTTCTGCAAGCGCTGCGGCGCAAGATTGGGCGCCTCACCCGGGTGGCGACCACCACCGGGTATGGTCCCCGCTTCCTCCATTCCACCGGGCAGATGCACAAGGGCGGAGACGACTCCGGCGTCTTCCTTCAGTTCACCGCCGATGACACACCGGATCTGCCGATTCCGGGGCTGCCCTACTCCTTCGGGGTCCTCAAACAGGCGCAGGCCATCGGGGACTTCCAGTCGCTCGCCAGCCGCCACCGACGCGCCATTCGCGTCCATCTGGGGAGCGAGATTCAAGGCGGACTGCGAAGACTGTTGGA
>JBEIJP010000297.1:0-4547 GCA_040380245.1 Acidobacteriota bacterium
CGTGGAGAAGAAGATCGGGGAGTGGGTCGAGTCTACCAGCGACCCGGGGCACTCGCACGAAAATCTCAATTCAATCAAAGGAGCTCGGGTAGCAGAGAAGCCAAAGTAGAGGCGGCAGGATGCCGCTTCTACTTTGGCAATGCCGTGAGCCGTTCCATTACCTCGGAGGAGGAGTCCGGGGGAGGAGGGCAGTCCCGGGGCGGAGTTCATCGGTGCCGCGAAGGGCGAGGGGCTCCCCGCTGACGAGGGGCCCGAAGACCTCTATCAGGTCGGTTCCATCGAGGCGGTAAGAGATTCCCTTGCGGACATCGACCCATTCGGCCTTGCCGTTCCGGAGCCGCACGACGAAGGATCGTTCCGTCGTCACCGCGACGGCGGAGGGGGGGACGAGCAGCGATGGTTGCGTGCGGTTGGCCGGCCAGGAGACGTGCGGGAACATGCCGGGGACGAGTCGGCGGTCTGGGTTGAGCACATCGAGCTCGACGGGCATGGTGCGGGTCGTCGGGTCGACGGCGGAGGCGGGACGGGCGATCGTTCCGGTGAACGTCTCACCGGGGAATGCGGGCACAGAGAAGCGGACGGATTGACCGATCGGAACGCGCGCGACCTCTCCTTCAGGAACGGCGACGGTCAACCGCAGGCGGGTCACCTGCTGCAATCGCAGCAGGGCATCGGTCGGATGGACGAGTCGTCCGGGGTGGGCAAACCGCTCGGTGATGATTCCGTCGAAGGGGGCGACGATGCGCAGGTAGTCCTCGGTGACGCGCGCCGCTTTGGCGGTCGCACTGGCCCCTGTCTCTCCTTCCGCGGCGGCGGCGCGTTGCGCGGCGGCGGCCTCTTCGAGGGCGCGCAGGGCAGCGACGCGAGCCGCTTCCGCCTCTGCCTGGTAGCGGGCCTGCTCCAGTTCATTGCCGGCGATAACGCCGGGGACCTGCGCCGCCCCGCGCAGCCGTCGATAGGTCGCCTCGGCGGCGGCGAGCTGCGCCTCGGCCGCGAGCCGTTGCGCGCGCGCGCTGCTGACGCGGGCCTCCGCCTCGACGCGACGCGCCCGGGCCCCTTCGGTATCGGCCTCCTCACCGACACGGCGCAGGCCCAGCTCGGGAGCGCTCAACTGCGCGAGGAGCGCCCCTCTCCGCACGACCGTGCCGCGGTCGACCTCGATCCGCTCGAGAAAACCGGAGACCTTGGGGGAGAGCATCGCCTCCTGATGCGCGGTCAGTTCGCCCGGCAGCGTCAGCTCCCGTGAGATCGTCGCCGAGACCACGGTCGTCACAGCCACAGTCTGGGGCGTCTGGGAGCCCTGGCCGGGGGCAGGGGAGGAGGCGGGTGAGGAAGAGGAGGGCACAGATCGACCACACGCCGTCGCCAGCAGGAGAAGGAAGCAGAGCCCCAGATGCCAGGAGTGTCGATGCCAGGAGTGTCGATGCCAGGAGCGTCGATTGGTCATTGGGTACCTCGGGAAGTTGGTGTGGAGCTGGAGTGGTCGCCGTGGAAAAGGGAGGGCGAGCCAACCCTGGCGCGGCGGAGGCCGATGGCGAAGAGGAACGGAAGGATCAGGAGGACCGCGACGATCGATCCCGCGAGTCCGCCAATGACGGCCTGGCCGAGCGGAGCGGTCTGCTCGCCGCCCTCGCCGATGGCCAGCGCCATCGGGACCATGCCGGCGATCATGGCCAGCGTCGTCATACAGATCGGGCGAAGGCGGCTGATCCCGCTCCGCAGGGCGGCCTCGAGGGAGGAGAGCCCTTCCTGCCGCGCCTGCTCGGCAAAGCTGACGAGGAGGATGGCGTTGGCCGTCGAGACGCCAATCGCCATGATCGTTCCCATAAACGATTGCAGGTTGAGAGTCGTGCCGGAGAGGCGGAGCGAAACGGCGACTCCGGCGAGCACCGCCGGCAGGACTCCCAGCACCAGGAGCGGGATACGCGCCGATTGAAAGTAGGCGGCGAGGAGCAGCAGGATCGCCACGATCGAGAGGAGGAGCCCGCTGCCCAGCCCGGTCAGTGTCTGGTCCAGCGCCGGGGCCTGTCCGCGAATGGCGACCGAGACGCCCCGCGGCGGGCTTCCGACCCGGGCGATCGCCTGCTCCACTTGCGCGACGGCGCTGCCGAGATCGCTCCCCGCGAGATTCCCGAGAATCGTGATCATCCGCTGCTGGTTGTAGCGATCGACCTCCCCGGGCATGGTTCCGTAACTCAGTCGCGCCAGATCTCCGACCAGGGGCGCGCGTTGGGGATCCTGTCGGCTCCCTCCGCCGCCGACCGGAAGGGTCAACAGATCCTCGATCGAACGCATCCGGTGCTGGGGGATCTCGACCTGGACCTGGTAGGCGGTGCCGCTCGCTGGATCGCGCCAGTAGGTCGGTTGCGTGAAGCGGGAGGAGGAGGTCGCCGCGACCAGCGAGCGCCCCACCTCGGCGACGGTCAGCCCGAGCTGCCCGGCCCGTTCCCGGTCGATGTCGATGTTGACCGTCGGGTAGTCGAGGGGCTGGCCAAACTGCAGGTCGCGCAGCACGGGAATCCGGCGCATCTCGACGAGAATCTTCTCGGCGAAGGCCCGATTGGCGGCGAGATTGGGCCCGCTCATCGCCACTTCGATCGGGGTTGGCGCGCCAAAGTTCATGATCTGGCTGACGAGATCGCCGGCCTCCAGCGAGAAGGTCGCGCCGGGAATCCGTCGTGGGAGGACCTGCCGCAGCCTCTCCTTGAACTCTGGCAGGTCGATCTCCGCTTCCCGGCGCAGCTTGATCTGGAGGACCGCCTCCTGCGGGCCATTGGTCCAGAGGTGAATGGTGTTGACCGGGTAGCTCGCCGGTTGCGTTCCGACATACCCGAGGGTCAGTTCGACCCCGTCCGGTCCGGCCTGCTCCCGCACGACGCGGAGAGCCTCGATCGCCATCTGCTCGGTCCGCTCGACCCGGGTTCCCGTCGGCGCCCGCAGCCGCAATTGCAGCATGCCAGACGCCGACTCCGGAAAGAGGTCGAGCCCCAGCTGGCGCCCCGCCAGGATGAGCGTCCCGAGGCTCAGGAGGGCATAGAGGCCAAGGAGGAGGCCCTGGCGTCTGGGACGCTCCGCGATCCAGTGGAGCAGCGCCGCGTAGCGCTCCTGCCACTGCCCCAGCCCCGTCGGGGTGTGCGCCCCCCCCTCGCGCAGGAGCCAGACCGAGAGGACCGGCACGAGGGTGTTCGAGAGGAGGTACGACGCCATCATGGCTAGTCCCACGGCCAGCGAAAGGGGGACGAAGAGCGCTTTGGGCACGCCCACCATCAGGAACGAGGGCACGAAGACGGCGAGGATCGCGAGCATCGCCAGCAGGCGCGGGGTGATCGTTTCGCGAGTTGCGGCATAGACCGCCTCCCGCAGCGGCTCTCCCCGGGCGAGGTGGACGTGGACATTCTCGATGGCGACGGTCGCCTCGTCGACGAGGATCCCGATCGCCAGCGCGAGGCCGCCGAGTGTCATCAGATTGATCGTCTCGCCCAGCAGCCAGAGCCCGATGATCGCCGTCAGCAGGGCGATCGGGATGGTGACGATGACGATCAGCGCGCTGCGCAGGTCCCGCAGAAAGAGCAGCACCATCAGCCCCGTCAGGAACGCTCCGAGCAGCCCCTCGATCCCGAGCGAACGCACGCTGTTGCGAACCAGCGTCGACTGGTCGAACTCGAAGCGGACGGCGATGTCCTCGGGGATGAGCGCCTGCATCCGCGGCAGCTCGGCCCGAACCCGGTCGACGACCTCGACCGTCGAGGCGTCGGCGCGCTTCGTCACGGGGATGTAGACCGTTCGCTTCTCGTTGAAGAGGCCGTAGCCCGTCAGAATGTCCGCGCCATTCTCGACCGTTCCAATATCCCGGACGTAGACGGTCGGTCCGCTCCCGGAGCGAATCGGCAGGGCCGCCAGCTCGTCGATCCGGCTGACGACCGTATTGACCGGCGCCAGCCGATTGAGATCCCCCGTGCGGATGTTCCCGGCGGGCAGAATGGTGTTGCCGGCCGCGACCGCCTGGATGACCTCCTCGGGCGAGAGGCCGTAGCCGCGCAAGCGATCCGGATCGGCGCGAATGACGACCGTCCGCTGATTCCCGCCGAAGGGGGGCGGGGCCGAGACTCCCGGCAGCGTCGAGAAGTAGGGGCGCACCCGGAAGAGCGCCAGATCCTGGATCTCGCTCAAGGTCCGCGTCTCGCTCGAAAAGACGAGCTGCCCCACCGGGACGCTCCCGGCGTCGTAGCGAACGACGAATGGCGCGACCGTCCCCGGCGGCATGAAGGCCCGCGACCGCTCGACGTACGAGACGACCTGCGCCAGCGCCTGGCTCATGTCCGTTCCCGGATGGAAGAAGAGCTTGACCAGGCCGACATTCTGGATCGAACGGGACTCGACGTGCTCGATCCCGGTGACGTAGAGAAAGTGGTACTCGTAGTAGGAGACGAGATAGCTCTCCATCTGCGAGGGATCCATCCCCCCGTACGGTTGCGCGACATAGATCACCGGCAGGTTGAGGTTCGGGAAGAGGTCGACGGGCATCCGCCGCAGCGCGAGGCTCGCCC
>JBEIJP010000298.1:0-4537 GCA_040380245.1 Acidobacteriota bacterium
CTTCCAGGCCGTCAGGAGGAACGGGTCGGTCGAGGTTCTCTTGCCTGGCAAACGGGGAAGATCGACCCCCGTCTAGCGTCCGCGCCGCTTCTCGCTGCGAATGACCTCCGCGATGGTGAAATCACGCAGCCGGGATCGGTCGAGTCGCCCTTCTTCGGCCTCGCTCTGGCCAGTGGCGCGACGCACCAGGTGGAGCGCCCCATCCCGGCTCTTCTTGATCTCTTTTCGGCCGTCCTCAAATTGGATTTCGACGGCCGCTCCCCCTTCGAGGAGCCGCACGATCTCTCCATAGACGATGCCCGATCCGAAGGTATAGGAGACTTCGTCCCCGACACCATACGTGGCAGTCCTCGAACGATTTGACGCAACCACAGATTACCTCCTCTTTGGCAAGCGAGCGGATCGCATTCGGCCCCTTCCAGGAGGGAAGAGAACCGATGGAATGGGCTCACGATCAGCGATGCCCTCTTGACCCAGATCCGCCGCAGATCTGGCGTCTGGACCTGTTTGCCATTGTAGCCGGAAGTTCGATCCACGCAACCCTTCAATCTGTTTTGGGAGGCGCCATTGGTGAGGGCAGCGACTGGCGAAGTCGCCGCATGCCGCGCAGCCACCGGTCATAATCTCCGGCCTTGTGTTGGAAATAGGTCGTCACTTCCGGGTGGGGGAGAATCAGGAATCGCTCCGCCTCCAGGCCCTCCACGACTGCTGCCGCGACGTCGGCCGGCTCGATGGCGTTCTCGAGCAGAAAGGCCCCGGCGCCCTGCTCGGCGGCCTCGGTCAGCATACGGGTGTGAACCCCCTGCGGGCAGAGGCAGGAGACGCGGATCCCACGGTCGTGGTAGGTCACCGCCAGCCACTCGGCGAACGCCACCGCCGCGTGTTTGGTCACCGAGTAGGGAGCAGAACCGACCTGGGTCAGCAATCCGGCCGCTGAGGCGGTGGTCAGCAGGTAGCCCTCTCCCCGCGCGACCATACCCGGCAGAACAGCACGGGCGGCGTACACGTGGGCCAGGACATTGACCTCCCAGATCTCTTGCCAAGCCTCGTCGACGACCTCTTCTCCGCCCGGCGGCCCCCCGATTCCAGCGTTGGCACAGAAGAGATCGATTTGACCAAACTCGCTGATGACCTGGGCGACCAGGGCGTGGATCGCGGATCCGTCGCGGACGTCCAGTCCGTAGGCCCGTCCCTGGGTTCCACCGCTCAAGGCTCGCGCGACGGCCTCGGCGCTGGCCGAATCTCGATCAGCGATGACGACTGCCCGTGCTCCCTCCGATGCGAACCGCTCCGCCATCGCCCGTCCGATCCCATGGGCTCCCCCCGTGACGACCACAATTTTGTCTTGCAATTTCATTTTATTCTCCAGATCATACAGCGTGTTCTGCAAAAGGCAGTCTATCCGAATCGTCCTCCAATCGGAACCCGCTCCGCCATCCGGGATGAAACCATCTGGGGTGAATAGGATCCGGTGTCGTCACGTCAATGCCAGCCCTGCCCGGCGTCGGAAATGAGATACAGGGGATGTTGATGGTCGACCCAAGGGAAGAAAATCAAGGTTCGAAGGGCGGGGAAGATTCCCCTGACGCGGGATCTCCCGCAGAGGGATCGGCAGTTCCCGCGTCTCTTACCCCCCCTACAGCCGCTGTCGGGTACGACGGGTTCGCCTGGTTCTACAATCGCTACTGGGGGCCGGACTTCTGCCGAACGGCCATGGACATCTATCAACAGATCCTCTTTCCCCACCTGCGGGCTGACGCGGAGATTCTCGATCTGTGCTGTGGGACAGGCCAGATCGCCGCGGCACTGTCGAGCCGCGGCTATCGTGTCACGGGCCTGGATGGTTCCGCCGCCATGCTGGCGTACGCCCAACAGAACGCTCCAACCGCCTCTTTTGTCCAAGCCGACGCGCGAGCGTTCACCTTCGGCCGGGTCTTCGACCTGGTTCTTTCGTCGTTTGACAGCCTCAACCATCTGCTGACGCTGGATGACCTCGCCGCTGTCTTTCGAGGCGTGGCAGCCGTTCTTCCACGCGGGGGAATCTTCCTTTTCGACCTCAACCTGGAGGAGGAGAAAGAGTCCCTCGGAAGCAGTTTCGATCTTGTGGCCGATGATCACGTCTGTATCGTGCGTAGCACCTACCAGCCGCTGCGTCGATTCAAGCGCTATGATCTGACCCTCTTCGCACAAAATGGGATGGGCGGTTGGGAGCGGAGTGACCTGACTCTCACACAGCGGTATCACCAGGTCGAGGCGGTTCGAAAGACGCTTCTGGCGGAAGGGTTTTCCGATCCACAACTCTTCGATGCGCGTCAGGATTTTGGCCAGCAGCGACGGGACTGTCGAATGTATTATCTTGCGCGGAAAGCGTAGATCCACTGCCAGTGTTTCGCCGGAAAGGTAGGTTCGTTCTCCCCTATGCTCAACCCTGAAGAGATTCGTCCCTGGTTCCCCGGTACCCACGACAAGGTCTTTCTCGACGCGGCCTGTGTCAGCCTTGCGCCTCTCCAGGCGGCGGAAGAGATCGAGCAGTTTCTGGTCTCGACGATGCTTTGTCCGCACGATTCCGCCACCACGCATCACCTGGTGATGGATGCGTCCCGCGAGGTGGCACGTCAGGAAGCGGCTCGCCTTCTCAACGCGTCGCCAGCCGAAATCGCCCTCATCGAAAACACTACAGTCGGTCTCAATGCCATCCTCTCTGCGATTCCGATTGGGGATGGAGACAATGTTGTTGTTTGTGACACGGAGTTCATGCAGTTGGTGATCCCCCTCGTCCATCTTCAGCAGAGCCGACGCATCGAAATCCGTCGGGTGCCCCACCGATGGGGGATGATCTCCCCGGCAGATTTCGCGAGGGTCTGTGATCCCCGGACAGCGGTGATCCTGGTCAGCTCTGTGCAGTGGGCCCACGGTTGGAAAATGGACCTGGCAGCCCTGAGCGAGATTGCTCGCTCTGTCGGCGCCTGGCTGGTGGTCGATGCCATTCAGCATGCCGGAGTCGGCGCGATCGATCTCTCGGCCCTTGGCGTTGACGCCTTGGTCTGTGGTGGCCACAAGTGGCTCAACGCGCCTTTTGGGTGTGGACTCCTCTTCATCAACCACCATCGTCTGCCGCAGATCGAGCCGACGACGCGCGGCTATCTGACCTTGACGCCCCCGGCGGGCGGCTGGGGTACCTACTTCAGTACCCCGACGATCACCCCTTTTCGCGACTATGAGTATGTCGACGACGCGACGAAGTTCGAGAGCGGAGGGACCGCCAACTACCCCGGTGCGATCGGGCTGGGCGCCAGTCTGCGCTTGATCAACCGCCTGGGGATCTCCCAGATCGAAGCCTATGTCCGAGAGCTGACCCGCGAACTGATCGACTGTCTGCGGCAGGAGGGGCTCGAGGTCGTCACTCCAGACGACGATTCCCGCCGTGCCGGGATGGTCACCTTCCGGATCTCGGACGATCCAGCGGAGGATCCGGCCCTGGTTCGGTTTCTGGCGGAGCGGGGAATTCTCGTCTCCGCTCGTTTTACGGCCGGACTGGGCGGGACCCGGGTCTCGGTCCACTTCTATAATACCCGGGAAGATCTGGCCCGGTTGCTCGATGCCATTCGTGCCTACCGAGCCGGTCGGGATGGATGACCGCCAGATCCCCTCCTTCCCGAAGAGAGAGGAGTTCTCCCCCATCCTGGACGTGTTAATCTTCCTGAGTGGCTGCTGAGTGGACCGATCGGCGCTAAATCACTCGTCTTGTGCGGCGTAGTAGCCCTCGCGGGCGCGGATGCGGAGGGTGGGCTGGGTGGGGACACTGACCGAAATTCGACGAAATTTTCCATCTTTCGCCTCGGCGGTCGGGTAGTATCCCAGCAAGTACTGTGCTTCGAGTTCGGCTGCGATCTGCGCGAAGACCGCGTTCAAATCTTCCAGTCTGTCAGGAAGGAACGCCCTGCCCCCGGTCTCTTTGGCGAGGCGGGCCATGCCGTCGTGCCCCCGAATGCTCAAGCGGTTGAGCCGGATCGAGGGACCGCTGGGATTGATCGCGTAAAAGAGACTGTTGCTTGCCTGCGTACTCCGCGTCGCCTCGCTCAGATCGCTGAGTTGGCTGTTGTTGTCCTCGCCGTCCGAGAGGATGACCATCACCCGCCGGGCCCCACTCTGGGCGTGAGTCTCGATGTAGCTGGCGGCGGCGGAGACGGTGTCGTAGAAGGCGGTCGCCTCGTCCGAGGGCTTGATCGCCTGGATGGCCGAGATTGCCTGGGCGGTCTCGACTGTCCGATCGAGGACGAGGTGCGAGGTCTGACCGATCGCGAAGAGGGTCACCGCGTCACCGGGCTTGAGTACCACCCCCAGAAAACGGCTGGCCGCTTCCTTCTCGAACTCGAAGCGATTGCGAATGCTTCGGGAGACATCGAAGAGGAGTGCCATCTCCAGGGGAATCTTGACTGGATCGCCGAGGGTCTGAATCTGCTGTGGTTGACCCTCTTCCCGAAGAATTCTTTACATCTCCGTTTTGGGGCAGTTTATCAGATAGATTTGGTAGAAA
>JBEIJP010000299.1:0-4534 GCA_040380245.1 Acidobacteriota bacterium
AACTCCCTGACGATTTCTGCAGAACTTTGCCCCTGCTCAATGTTTCTCTGCAAACGCCCCTCACGATGCTGCAGCCTCGCATTGATGACATCACCATTCAACAGGTGCAGCTTCGCTGGAAGCCCAGCCGTTCCACCACTTTCACCAACACATCCACGTCCCGGAACACAGCGTCCCCTCCGGAGCGGTCTGTTTTGCCTCCTGGTCGAATTGCTGGTCTTTCATGTCAATCTCCTCACAGTCAGAATGAGTGCGGCTCCTCCAGGGATGGAAAAGCCTCTTCCGGTCAATCCAATGGGCCAATGTAATAACGCATTCACGCGTGGCTTGCAACCTTTGCCCGGGAGGGGGGCGGAACGGACCGAGGGCTTACGGTTGGAGACGTGCCCGGGAGGGGAGCTCCCCGGCGGCCTGCAGCGATCGGGCGACCTCCTCGTTGCGGACCAGGACACGGAGAAGGTTCTCCCCCAGCACTTTGCGGACGTCGTCTTCCGAGTATCCGCGGCGGAGAAGTTCATAGGTCAGGGTCGGGAGCTTGGAGATATCCTCCATCCCGGGCGGCACTTCGCCATCGACCCCGTCATAATCGGAGCCGATGCCAACGTGATCGATGCCGGCGACACGGATGATATGTTCGAAATGCTGGAGAAGCATCTCGAGCGTGGCCCCCTTGACGCCGCGAGTGGGACGAGGCTGGTCGGCGGGGGCATATTCGGTATTGATGAAGGCGTTGTAGAAGTTGACCATGACCACACCGCCATTGCGCGCGACGGCGCGGAGCATCTCGTCGGAGAGGTTGCGGCCGACATTGGTCAGGGCGCGAGCGGAGGAGTGGGAGGCGAGGATGGGGGCACGAGTCGTCTCGAGAACGGACCAGAAGGTCTGATCCGCGACGTGAGAGATGTCGACCATCATGCCGAGCCGGTTCATTTCGCGAACCACCTCGCGCCCAAAGGGGCTGAGTCCACCGTGGCGAGCTTCGGCGGGAACGGAGATCCCACCGGCGGAATCGGCCCAGTTGTTGGTGTTGGTGTGGGTGAGGGTCATATAGCGGACACCCAGGCGGTGGAAGAGGCGCAGAGCGGCGAGGCTGTCTTCGATGGCATGGCCGCCCTCGATTCCCATCAGAGCGGCCATCTTGCCGGATCGATGAATGCGGCGGATGTCGGCGACCGTGGTGGCCAGTTCAAGATCGTTGGGATGGCGGCGCAGCTGCTCATAGACCCCATCGATCATCTCCATCGCCCGGCGGGCCGAGCCCCCTTCCCGGGCGTAGCGGCCAGCGACATAGATCGAGAAGAACTCTGCCCCAAGCCCTCCCTGACGCATTCTGACGAGATCCGTCTGGGTCTTGCCGGAGGTATCGAGTTTCCCGAGATCGAAGCCCTCGTCGGTGATGAAGGAGGTGATATCGTTGTGCGTATCGACCACCAACGAGTTGCGATGAAGGCGTTCGGCACGCGCCCGGAGGGCCGCCTCTGATTCGGTGCGGGGACGGTTCGAGGGGGGTTGGGCGAAGGCTCGCCCGATCCCGGCAGATGGATCCAGCCAGAGGAGGGAGAGCACTCCCCCACAGACGAGACGGACCATCCAAGCCGCCAGGGGGAACCTTCCGGACTGGGATCGCTGGTCACCGCGTCTGGTCCTGATCGCTTCTCTTCTCATAATCACCTTCTCTTCTGTCGATTTGGAGATGGATCACTCTCGACGCGGAAGAACAGCGCGATTGAGGTCCAGGGGAGGCAACCTGACGACACCGTCGGGATCCACTGCGCACGCGAAGACGCCACGTTGGGGGAAAGGAGACCGAACGGATCGCTCCGCCAGTGTATTGTGGGTCGGGGAGGAGATTTGCGCAAGTCTGGAGGGATCTGTCCAGGGCTTGGTCGTGTTACAATTCGCCCGTTGAGAAGTGGGGCGTGGGAAGAGTCAGGATGCGGGGACGATCGAAGAGGACGAAACGCCGTGTGGAACCTGTTACAAAATCCGAATCGGGCCGATCGGCGGGCGCTGATGGTCTTCTTCGCCATTGCGTTGCTCCTGGCGCTCTACTTTGCCTCCGGGATTCTGGTGGGGTACGTTTCGCCGCCGGCAGACTTGATCGAGATGGCCAGGGAGGAGCCGGGCTGGGCGGTGCGCGTCTCGCGACTCCCGACATTTGACGCCGCCTCGCAATTGACGGCCGCGATTCGAACTCAACGCCAGTTGGAAGCCGTGATCGAGGGAGCGCCGAGCGAGAACGGCTACCAGGTCCGGATTGGGCCGGTGGCGACGCGGGAGATGGCCGAGCTGCTCGCGGAAGAACTGACGACGAGCGGGTATGGCCGCATCGACATTCTGGAAAGCATCGAGAGAGACCGTTGAAGATTTCATTGGCAGACCGCGCAAAGAAGCGTCCCCGCGAGAACGGCGCCGGAGGAGATTCTTCCGGGACGACGATCGTTGAGGGGTGGAGGAGAGGTTGGCGAGTGGGACTGGCCCTCTTGAGCGCCGGGCTGTTATTGCTCTGCTTTCCCAGCCTCGATCGCCCCGAAGCGGCCTGGGTGGCTCTGGCGCCGTTGCTGCTGGCGGTGGGCGGGGGGCAGGAGACAGCCTCGTCGCGTCAGGCCTTCGGGCTGGGGTGGCTGACGGGGATCGTCTGGATCTTCTTCGCCGAAAACTGGATTGCCCATTCGATGATCGTCTATGGGCAGTTCGTGACCGTCCTGGCCTACGGGGTCGCCCTGCTCTTCGCGGCGATTCTGGCGATCTTTGTGGGGCTCTTTACGCTGGGGATGAGAGAGTTGGTTCGGAGCTTCGGGTGGATGGCGTTTGGGGCGGCCCCGATCGTCTGGGTCGCGGGAGAGTGGCTGCGCCAGGCGATCACGGGAGTCACCTGGAACGCGCTGGGGATCTCCCAGGTCGGCCAGTACCGCGTGGCGCGATTGGCGCAGTACGGTGGAGTCTACCTGGTCAGTGCGGAGGTGGTCGCGGTCTCCGCGGTGCTGGTGCTGACCCTTCGGCTTCGGCAACGGTCAGCGGGCCGGGTGGCGGCCTTGCTGGGGCTCGCGGCGACGCTGCTCTACTTCCTGCCATCGACAGCGCAGCCTGTTGAAGGGGAGACGGGAGCGCTCGTCCGGGTGGGCGGGATCCAGCCCAATCTGCCGCCGGACGGAACCGCGCGTCCGGAGCGGCTGGCGGAAGATCTGGAGAGCCACCTGCGCCTCACCCGGGAGACAGTGGCGGAACAGGGAGGCGGGGAGAAGCGGGTCGACCTGATGGTCTGGGCAGAGTCCCCGTTGAGCCTCTTCCACGATACAGACCCCGTGCTGCGGGAACGGCTCTCCACTCTGGCGAAGGAGACCGGGGCCTACCTGATGGTCAACGGAGTGGGTCGGGAGGGAGAGGCCTTCTTCAACAGTCTCCACCTGATCGATCCACGGCCAACCCAGACGTTGGAGCCCGCCCGTCGCTACGACAAGATCCGCCTGGTTCCGTTCGGGGAGTACGTCCCATTCCGTAATATCCTGGGCCGCTTCGTCCCGGCCATCACGGGAGACTTCCAGCCAGGCCGGGACGCGATCGTTCACCTGCTCAAGCTGGAGACGGAACGCGCGGCGACGATCACGGACGAGGCGGGGGAGACCACCCCGCCCCTCCTCAAGATCGAGCGGACAACCGACTTCGTGCGGATCGGAGGGTTCATCTGTTACGAAGCGGCCTACCCCGACCTGGTGCGACAGTTTGTGCGAAACGGGGCCACCTTGCTGGTCAACGTTTCGAATGACGCCTGGTTTGGAGAGACGGCCGGGCCCCGCCAGCATCTCGCCCACGCCCGGATGCGGGCCATCGAGACGGACCGGGACCTGATCCGGGTCACCAACTCCGGGATCAGTGCGCTCCTGACCGCCGATGGGCGCGTGATCGACCCGCTCCCGTCATTTGTGACCGGAACGCAGGTCTGGGAGGCGCAAGCCCGGCGTGGTCAAACCATCTACGTGCGCCATGGGGATTGGTTTGCGATCAGCTGCACCGTGCTGACGTTCGCCCTGCTTGGCGGCGTGATCTGGCGAAGGTCGCGGCACGCTCCGTGACGTTTTTCCCGGTGATTCACTGAAATCGGAGAGTAAAGAAGGAAGATGAGAAGATTGCCAGGGCTCTACGCGATCACCGATCGGTCGATGTCAAATCTTTCGCACCCGGAGATTGTCGAGCGGCTCCTCGCTGGCGGGGCCCGCTGGATTCAGATCCGGGACAAATCGGCGACAGCGAGGGAGCTCTTCGAGGCGGTGCGAGCCAGCCTGGCCTTGACCCGGGCGGTCGGGGCGACGCTGATCGTCAATGACCGGGTCGACGTCGCGCTGACGACCGATGCCGATGGAGTCCATCTCGGGCAGGAGGACCTCTCGGTCGAAGAGGCGCGGGAGATTCTCGGTCCGGAGAAGATCATCGGCGTCTCCACCCATTCCTGGGAACAGTTTGAGACAGCGCTCGGAACCTCGGCCGACTACGTGGCGATCGGTCCGATCTACCCCACCGAGAGCAAGGAGAATCC
>JBEIJP010000300.1:0-4528 GCA_040380245.1 Acidobacteriota bacterium
AGCTCGGGAAGACCCACCGCATTCTGGTCGGAGACGCGAGCTATCGCCTCGACCAGGCCTCTCCGCTGACCGATGCCGAAGGCAATCCCCTTCCCGATCAGCAGGGGTCCCAGGAGAAGAAACTGACCATCTACCCCAAGATGGGCATCGAAACGACTGTCATTGGAGACTACCCGAATCTGCGGCGGTTTCTGGCGGATCTGGAGAAGAGCCAGCAATTCGTCATCCTGAACTCGCTCGCTTTTCAAGGAGAAGCCGACCGTGTTCGTCAGGCCGCGGGGAACCCAACGAGCCTCTCCCGACTCCAACTCAGCTCTCCCGATTCGATCCCTGTCTCTCTCAAAATCGAATTGGAGACCTACTTTCAGCGTCCAGTGCCAGCCGGGCGTCCTTTGCCCGCCATCTCCCCCTCCACCACCGCGCAAGGGACCACCGGGAAAGAGAGGAAAGCTCCTCAGGACAACCGCGCGACGGGGAAGCTGGTCTCGGGAGAGGAGTCCCCGAGCCAGGAGTAAGCAAGGGGCCAGAGCGTCTCTTCGATCCATCTCCCGGCCCCGTGCGGCAGCACTTGACTGAACCATCCATCTGCAAGGGAAATTCGAGTTCCATGACCCAGCAATCAACGGCGAATCCCACTGAGAAGTCGGCGGAAACCCGCAAGAAGGTGCTCCTCGGCGTCCTCTTTCTGGTGTTGGCAGGGGTTCTCTACCTGCAGTTTTTTGTGGAAGAGGAACGGGGCTCCGCTGGAGGAACGACCGTCACCGCCCCAGTCGCGCCTCCGCCCTCGCGTTCCCAGGTGGCCACCGCCGGGCCGAGAACCTCTGGAGCCCGCAATACGGTCGCGGCGCCGATTGTTTCACAACCGCTCGATATTGGATCGATGGTCAACAAAGGGGCGGCAAGCAGTGGGACAGGTCGCAACATCTTCGTCTATCCGACGCCCACTCCCCCCCCTCCTCCACCTCCCCCACCCCCTGGGCCGCCGCCCCCCCCGCCGCCGCCCCCACCTCCGATTCAGCTGCTCGGTATCACTCCCGATGGGGTCCTCGCCCGAACCAAAGCGTTCACGTTGACCGCACGCGGAGAGAAGATCCCGGCGGACGCCTCTCTCGTCATCGATGGCAAGCGTTATTTGGGAACCGTCAAGGGATCTGTCGAACTCACGGCGACAATCCCCGCCGAGATTATTGCCAGCGCCGGCAGCCTTCGTGTCCAGATTCGCAGCACGCAGGATCCGACGATCTTCTCCAACATGATGTCTCTCAATGTCGGTGAACCTCCTCCCCCTCTCTATCGTTACATCGGATTGATCGTCACCCGAACCAGGAAAATTGCCATCCTCAAAGCCATTGATGAGGATTCGATCATCCAACTCGAGGTCAACAAGCGATTTGGAAAACGAGGGCAGGAAAAGTGGAGGATCGTCAGTATTACCCCGCAGATGGTGACCGTCGAAGACACCGAAATTGAGGTCACTCACACCATCAACTACACTGGAGAGGATGGCAAACCCTGACCAGTCCTGCCCCACCTGCCGCGGACGGATCGATCTCCCCCCGCTGAGTAAATGGATCTTTGATACGATTCGAAGAATAGTGGAACCAACCACGGCTTCCGTAGTTTGAAGAGATGGTGTGTGAAGACGGCAATCTCAAATCGATGCCGTCTGGAACCGAATGGCAGCCCTCCTCCGCCGACACAAGTGGAACGACGAAGCGGGACTCATGCGGGGGAAGACAGAAGACAGAAGACAGAAGACGGAAGACGGAAGACGGAAGACGGAAGACTGACGCGAGAGAGACGGCCCTGATCGGGCAAGTTGAGACTCAAGCCGAGACTGAGAGAATTCTGATGAGTAATCTTCGCCAGATCCTGCTACGGGAGATACGCATACCAAGCGCCATGCGGTTGAGACCGGAAGCAGGGGGCGCTCCAGCCGTCCCATCCTGGAACCTGGAACAGGCGAAGGAGATCGACCCTCTTGTGTCCCTGGCGTCTTCCGTCAAGAGGCCGAGAGCCATTCGCTCAAGGCGTGGGGAAGGTCGCACCGAGGGGGGCTATGCCCTGGTGGGGATCATGGGGGTCATGCTCTTTTCGCTGGTCCTGACCACGGCGACTGCCCCCAAGATCCATCAGGATATTCAACGAGAGAAAGAAGAGGAGATGCTTTGGCGGGGGCAGCAGGTGGCGACAGGACTGACTCGCTACGCGTCATCCCGCAACGGGCAGTACCCGCTCAGCCTCAACGAGTTGGTGCAGGGAGTGGAACAGGCCTCCCGAAGGCTGCGGTTTATGCGCCCTTCAGCCCTCTGCGATCCGATGATGCCGTGCGAGCCGGGCAAGTCCAACTGGCGGATGGTCCACCCTGGGGATCCCCTGGTCCGTGAACTCCTTGAAGCTTACACCAAAACGCTGCGACAAGGCCTCAAGCCCCTCCCTCCGCCTCCTGCTGCCCTGGTCGCGTTTGCCCAGATGTCCGGAGGAGCAAATGGTGACGGGTCAGCCTCCGGAAGTAGCGGGAGTTCCGATTTTGGAACGTCGATGGCTGGAACACCAGGGCTGGATCCCAATTCGCGAACCTTCACACCGCCAGATCCAATGCCGTCAGCTCCCGGGCAAACGGGAAACAATGGGACCCGGGGGGCGCTCGGGTTCGACCGTGACCAGGATCAGCGACCCATCATTGGCGTTGTCAGCCGCAAGAAGGAACGAATGTTCCGAAGCTATTTTGGGATTGAGTTCTACGATCACAGCCTCTTTTTCGCGACCGTCCCGGTTATGGCGGGTGGATTTGCCAGCCCTCTGGCGCTCGAAGCGATCACGGGTGGAGCCCTCCCTCCGCCAAAGTGTGAAGGGGGGGGAGTGCTGATCGACGGGCGATGCTGGGGTGGGCTCACCCCGGGCATCCTCTGCCGCGGACCGAACGGACAGACCACTCCCTGCCCACGCTGATGTCTCCGGTCGGAGAACACGCTGAGGGGTCTTGCTGGAATAACGGAGATTCAGACGGGGATGAGGAAGATCGGAAGATGAAGATTCTGGTGACGGGGGGGGCAGGTTACATTGGCAGCATCGTCGTCGAGCGCCTCCTGCGGGCAGGGGTGACACCTGTTGTCTACGACAACCTCTCTAAAGGACACCGAGAAGCGGTCGCCCCTGGAGCCGTCCTGATCGTGGGAGAGCTGGCCGATCGTGACCATCTGGTCAAGACGCTGAGAGAGTTCGATTGCCAGGCGGTCATCCACCTGGCCGCACTCAGCCTGGTAGGAGAATCGGTCGCGCAACCTCACCTCTATTTTCAGCACAATGTCGCGGGTGGGATCCAACTGCTGGAAGCGATGAGGGAGGCCAGGGTCGACCAGCTCGTCTTCTCCTCGACTGCCGCCGTCTACGGAGTCCCGGCGACCATTCCGATCACCGAGGATGCGCCAACCTGTCCAACCAATCCCTATGGGGAATCGAAGCTGGCCTTCGAGCGGATGCTTCCCTGGTATGAACAGGCCTACGGAATCCGGTCGATCCGACTCCGGTATTTCAACGCGGCGGGTGCGAGTGAGCGCTGCGGGGAGGATCACACCCCGGAGACGCACCTGATCCCGAATGTGCTGCGCGTCGCGGCCGGGGTCGAACCGGCGGTCTCGATCTTCGGTGAGGATTACGCGACGCCCGATGGAACGTGTGTTCGCGACTACATCCACGTCGAAGACCTTGCCGATGCGCATCTCCTCGCACTGTCCGCGGTAAAGACGCGGAGTGGTGTCTACAATCTGGGGTATGGCAGTGGCTACTCGGTGGCAGAGGTGGTCGAGATGGCCCGGCAAGTGACGGGGCGCTGGATCTCCACGGAGGCATCCCCACGGCGCCCCGGGGACCCGCCGATCCTGATTGCCAGTGCGGATCGATGTCGAAGGGATCTCGGCTGGCAGCCCCGGAAAAGTGAACTCGACCAGATCCTGGAGTCAGCCTGGCGTTGGTACTTAGCCCACCCGGAAGGATACCGGACAACCAAATGAGCGGCGAGAGGGCCAGAGGCCGGATCGCCACCGCTCCACCATGCGAATCATTGCGGGCCTCTACAAAGGTCGACGGCTGAAGACGTTACCTGGAATGTCGGTTCGACCGACGACCGACCGTCTTCGTGAAACGATCTTCAACATCCTGGCGGCTCAGGTCGAAGGGGCCAGGGTCGCGGATCTCTGCGCCGGGTCTGGGGCCGTGGCGATCGAAGCACTCTCGCGGGGCGCCGCGGAGGTCGTGCTGGTGGAACAGTCCGCCCGAGCGACCGCCCTGATCCGCGAGAACCTGCGACAATGCGCCATCAAAGAGAGCGCTCTCGTCATGCAACGCCCCGTGCTCCCCGCACTGCGCACCCTCTCCCACCTCGGCCGAAGCTTCGACCTGATCTATTTCGACCCCCCCTACGACAGTCCACTCTATGAACCTGTCATCCGAGCAATTGACCACGAGGGGTTGCTGGCGCCTGGGGGGACACTGCTGGTGGAGCATCATCGATCGCATCCGCTTCTGC
>JBEIJP010000301.1:0-4522 GCA_040380245.1 Acidobacteriota bacterium
ACTGAGCGCCGCGACTGGGGGGGCCAGCACCTGGTCCCCTTCCGGCAGTACCACCTTCCAGAGGAGATTGCCATCCGCCTGGTACGCCTCCAGGGCATTGCTTCGCGCGAGGACCACGACACTGCTTGGAAGCGCCACCAGACCGCTCGACGGCTGCGCCCCCTCTGTCTCGGGTTTGGCCTCGTCTTTCTGGCACGCCTGCCCGAGCAACAGCACTGCGCCCAGGAGGATCAGGCACGGCCCCCGCCGACACGCCAAAGACCACTTGCTGTTCATATGCCCCTTTCTTTTTCCAATCAGATTCGCGGCTCCTGAATGGGCCACTTTTGGCAGGCCGCTCTCCGCGCGCGCACGACCTGTTCGAGCGGCCTGGCGACTACTGCAGAGAATCCTCATGGTCTCCGCTAGTCGACAAATCGGTACTTGACCAACGCCCAGATGGCGGCAAACCCGTCCCGCCAGGTGATCTTCTTACCCTCCGAAAAATCACGACCGTAGTAGGAGATCGGCATCTCGTAGAGTTTGTGCTTGCGTTTGAGGATCTTGGCGGTAATCTCCGGCTCGAAGTCGAAGCGGTTCGATTTGATCTGGATATTTTTGATCACATCGGCACGGAAGACTTTGTAGCACGTCTCCATATCGGAGAGGATCGAGTTGTAGAGCACGTTGGTGACAAAGGTCAGAAACTTGTTGCCCAGGTAGTGCCAGAAGTTGAAGGCGCGCGCGACCTTCGCTCCGGAGAGTCTCGAGCCATAGACCACATCCGCGTGCCCACCCAGAATCGGCTTGATCAATTCGGCATATTCCGCCGGGTCATACTCCAGATCAGCGTCCTGAATGATGACGATCTCACCGGTCACATACGTGAGCGCGGTCCGGAGAGCCGCGCCCTTCCCCATATTGCGACTGTGAAAGTAGATCCGGTAGGCGCCTTCCCGGTGAAGCTCCTGCAGAATTTCGCGGGTTCCATCGGTGGAACAGTCATCGACGATGATCAGCTCCTTGCGGACATCGCCCAGAGGCACCGCCTCGACGCGTGCGAGGATCTCACGGATCGTCGACACTTCGTTGTAGACCGGAATAAGAATCGAAAGGAGAGGAGAGGCTGGCATCGAGTTCCTTTCCGGACACTCCCAGAAGGGCGACATAATAGAGGAGGAGACCGCCCTGCGATGAGACCACCGGACGACTGACAGATCGAACCGTCCGATGAGCAGAAGGGCATCCCGACTGATCGCTATCAAAGGGGCGTAGCATAGCCGAAAGAGGTCGGCGGGGCAAGGTGCTCTCAGAATCTCAAGGTCTCAACACGATGCCGCGAGCGTGTTATAGTGGCGCGCGAATGTTCGGCATCCGGGTTGGCCCCCGCTCGGGTCCAGCGCGACCAACGCGGGCCGGTGGGTGTGTTCCCTTTCGACCAATGCCCCGAAACAGAATGGGGAAGGAGTTGACGTGTCTGGTAAAAGCGTTTTTTTCGTTCCGGGATTCCTGCTTCTGACACTCCTGGTGATCGTGGCAGACCCTGGCAAGGCGAAGACTGAGGGGATCGGGACCGAGGCGCGCGTCTCCAACCCGATCGTCGGCCGCTGGGATCTGCGCGTCGAGGGGACGGATGGTCCATATCCGTCCTGGCTGGAGGTAACGGAGGAAGCTGGCCGGTTGAAAGGCCGCTTTGTCGGCCGTTTTGGAAGCGCCCGCCCGATCGCGGAGATCGGTTTTGCGGATGGAGTACTGCGCTTCCGGTTGCCGCGTCAATACGAACAACGGAAAGCGGACCTGGAATTTACAGGGGAGTGGCGCGATGGCCAGCTCCGCGGGAAGACGATCGGCGAGAATGGAAAAGAGTTGAGCTGGACGGGACGCCGGGCGCCAGCCCTGCCCGCCACTGCCTCCCCCGTCTGGGAAGAGCCCGTCTCCCTCTTCAATGGGCAGGATCTGCGCGGTTGGAAAGTGCGCGAAGAGAAGGCCGCCGGGTGCTGGAGCGTCGACCAGGGATCCCTGACCAACCGACAGGGCTGTGTCGACCTGATGAGCGAGGCGCGTTTCTCCGACTTCAAGCTGCGCCTCGAGGTCAAACTCGCGGAACGTGCCGCCAATGGGGGCCAACCCAGCAACAGCGGGATCTACCTGCGAGGCCGCTACGAGGTACAGGTGCTCGATGACGCCGGTCAGCCTCCCCGAATCGATGGAATGGGGAGCGTCTATGGATTTCTCACTCCACGTCTCCACGCCGGGCGGGCAGCGGGCGAGTGGCAGACCTACGAGATCACGCTGCTGGGCCGGGAAGTGACCGTCGTACTCAACGGCCAGACGATCCTCGAGAGAGCGGAGATTCCTGGGCTGACCGGAGGTGCGATCGACAGTCTGGAGGGCGAACCGGGCCCCTTGATGCTCCAGGGCGATCACGGCAAGGTCTGGTACCGCAACATCACCTTGACACCGCGGCGGCCGTAGCCATCCTCTGCGGCTTCCGCGGCCTCTGCGGCTTCCGCGGCCTCCGCGGCCTCCGCGGCCCCTGCGGCCTCCGCGGCCTCCGCGGCTTCCGCGGCCTCTGCGGCTTCCGCGGCCTCCGCGGCCTCCGCGGCCTCCGCGGCCTCCACGGCCCCTGAATCGTCTCCCTCAACGATGGATTTGGCCCGCGACGACGGTCGCCACCGGGGCGCCGCGCAGCTCCCAACCATCGAACGGGCTGTTGCGGCTCTTGGAGTGAGAGGCGGCGAGGTCGACACGGCAGCGTCGCTGCGGATCGAAGATCGTCACGTCGGCGACCGCCCCAACTCGCAGTGTTCCCCGATCGAGCCGAAAGATCCTGGCCGGGGCGGTCGAGAGCATCTCGACCATTCGAGACAGGGAGAGGATCCCGGTGTGGACGAGTCGGTCGAGAGTCAGCGACACCGCCGTCTCCAACCCGATGATCCCATTGGCGGCACGATCAAACTCGACCGCTTTTTCGTTGTGGTGATGGGGTGCGTGATCGGTGGCGATCGCGTCGATGGTCCCATCGCCAATCCCCTCGAGGATTGCCGCCAGGTCAGCTTCGGAACGGAGCGGTGGGGCCATCTTGAAGTGGGTATTGTAGCCGCTCTCGAAGAGATCCCGATCGGTGAGCGTGAAGTGGTGGGGGGCCACTTCGCAGGTGACGCGGACTCCCCGCCGCCTGGCTTGCCGCACCAGCTCGACGGAACGCCCGGTGGAGAGATGGGCGATGTGGACGTGAGCCCCGGTCAGTTCGGCCAGGATCAGGTCGCGGGCCACGTGCAGATCCTCGGCCGCTCCCGGCAATCCTTTGAGTCCCATCCGCGCCGAATAGACTCCCTCGTGCATCGACCAGCCCTCGGCTCCACAACAGTCCTCGCAATGATCGACGACCGGCAGGTCGAAGTCGGTGGCATACTCCATGGCGCGACGCATCAGGCCGCTGTCGAGAACAGGCCGTCCATCATCGCTGATGGCGACGATCCCGGCGCGCTTCATCTCCCCGATCTCGGCCAGCTGGGCCCCCTTCGAGCCAGCGGTAATCGCCCCGATCGGAAAGATGTTGGCCAGCCCGGCCGCCCGCCCCCGCTCGACCATAAAGGCGGTAACGGAGGAGTTGTCATTGACGGGCTGGGTGTTGGGCATACAGCAGATGGAGGTAAACCCGCCGGCCAACGCCGCGCGCGCACCGGTGGCGATCGTCTCCTTGTACTCGAAGCCGGGTTCGCGAAGGTGGACGTGCAGGTCGATGAAGCCCGGGGCTACCACCCACCCCGTCGCGTCGACGATCGAAGAGGCGTCCGCGATCTCCGCCTGAGCCGCGTCGATCCTGGGCTCGAGGGCCGCAATGCGCCCCTCCCGGATCAGGAGATCACGCGGCCCTTCCAGACCTTGAGAAGGATCGACCACCGTTCCATTACAGATCAACAGCGCCTGGGTCATGCGTGCTCTCCGCCAGCCAAGAGATAGAGAATGGCCATCCGAACTGCCACGCCGTTCTCCACTTGATCGAGAATGACGGAGTGGGAACCATCGGCGACGTCGGTGTCGATCTCGACTCCCCGATTGATCGGCCCCGGGTGGAGAACGATCGCGTTCGGCCGCGCCAGCGCCAGCCGACGACGATTGAGGCCGTAGTGAACCGCGTATTCCCGAAGACTCGGGAAGAAGCCTCCGGACTGCCGCTCGAGTTGGATCCGCAGCATCATCACCACATCAGCGCCATCGAGCGCCGCCTCGACCGAGTCCGCGATATGGGCTGAGCCCGGCGAGACGGGCAGGCCCGCCAGGAACTCTCGCGGAACGAGCGGCCGCGGACCGGCGAGAACGACGTGGGCTCCCAGACGGGTCAGCAGATGCAGATTGGAGCGCGCGACGCGGCTGTGCAGGATGTCGCCAATGATGGCGACGCGCAGCCCCGCCAATCCCCCCTTGTGGTGACGGATCGTCAAGGCGTCGAGCAGTGCCTGCGTCGGGTGCTCATGCGCGCCGTCCCCGGCGTTGATGACCGATGCCCGGACCATTCCGGCGATCAGCTGCGGAGCCC
>JBEIJP010000302.1:0-4508 GCA_040380245.1 Acidobacteriota bacterium
CATCACGATTGAACCATTCACCACTCTTTCGGGGATGGAGCAAGACCCGGCGTTCTCACCCGACGGCAACCTGATCTCTTTCAGCTCGGAAGGGATGACACTCAATAATCGGGACATCTACGTCAAGCTTGTCAACAAGGGCGAGCCTCTTCGAATCACGACACATCCCGATGACGACTTCAAGGCTACGTGGTCACCGGACAGCAAGCTTCTGGCATTTCTGCGAAGACCCAAGCAGAGCGATACGAAGTCCGAAGTAGTCATCATTCCCGCACTGGGGGGATCGGAACGGGTGGTGACCGAAGCCTCGGACGGGCTCGACTGGTCCCCGGATGGACAGAAGCTGGTCCTGACAGATACAGACCGTCCTGGGGGGCCGATGGGCCTCGACCTGGTCTCGACTTATGGAGCTGATCGCACCCGGATTACCAACCGCGAGAATTCACCGCAATATCACGACTCCAATCCAAAATTCTCTCCCGATGGGAAACGAATTGCCTTTCTCCGCTTCTGGAGCGACACCAGCGCCGATCTATACCTGGTTGATTTGCAAACTAAGCAAGAGATTGCCCTGACTCGGGATCGAGGAAAGCTGACGGACATCGAATGGTCACCGGACGGTCAGAAGATCTATTTTGTCTCCAACCGGACGGTCAACCAGCGAATCTGGTCCCTTAATCTGCAAACGGGGGGGCTTCAGATGATCAAGGGGTTGCCCATTGACATCGAGGAATTTGCGCTCTCCCCAGACGGCAAAACACTGGCTTACATTCAGTCGATGATCGATACGATTGTCGACCTCCGTCCCTTGGACCCAAACCGACGTCCTTCGACTCCGCCCTGTGTGATCAACTCTTCCCAAGTAGACGATTCGCCGCGCCTCTCCCCGGACGGGAAGAAGCTGGTCTTTGTCTCGAGCCGTAGCGGTTTTTATGAACTTTGGGTATCCAATTCAGATTGCAGAGATAACGTGCAGCTGACCAATTTTTCAGGGTACAGCGTCGGGAGCCCCCGGTGGTCCCCCGATGGAAAGAGCATTGTCTTTGACCGCAGCACGAACCAACAAACGGATATCTACCGAATTGATGCAGATGGGTCTGGTCTCGCTCAATTGACGACCAATACGGGCGAAGACGCAATGCCTGCTTGGTCTGCAGGTGGAAGTGAGATCTACTTTACATCAGCCCGTGAAAGGGGGAGGGAGATCTGGAAGATCCCCTCACAGGGAGGCCTGGCGCAGCGTGTGACCAGCAGCCCGGGACGGGACGCGACCCCTTCGCCCGATGGCAGATCTCTCTACTTTACAAGGGAGGGGAAACTCTGGCAGAAGTGGCTCCCTGATGGTGAAGAGATCCCCATCCCAGAGCTCGCCAGCATCTCCGTGGGGCGATTCTGGTCCCTCGATTTCCCGTTTCTCCATTTCATTACCCAGGGAGATGAAGAATACCCCAAGATCTTCCAATTTCACCTGGAGAACCGAAAGATCGTCCCCTTAGGTGAGATCCCCGGTTCCCTCCCCCGCTGGGTGCCAGGAATCAGTGCCAGCAGGACTGGCAACAGACTGGCCATCGCCTACGTGCGATACAAGATTGGCGATATCGTGCTGGCCAGGGGGTGGGAATAAATAGGAGAAATAGGAGGAATAGGAGAAATAGGACGTATAGGACGTATAAGACGTATAGGGATTATTAACCCTTCCGCTACGGGTCCTATTCGTCCTATTCGTCCTATGGGTCCTATCCGTCCTATGGGTCCTATCCGTCCTATGGGTCCTATTCGTCCTATTCCTCCTATTCCTCCTATCCGTGAAAAAAAGTCGCCTGTCCATCATCATTCCAACGCTCCAGGAAGAGCGGGCCCTCGAATCGCTGGCCGAGTCGCTGCAGACGGTCCTCGCAGATGGACCGGGATCCGGGACACGAAGAGAGGTCGAAATTCTGATCGCGGACGGGGGGAGCGAAGATGGCACCGTCGCCCGGGCGAGAGCCTTGGGATGGAAGGTGGTGGCGTGCCCCATGCGGGGACGGGGTCCGCAAATGAACGCAGGAGCGGCGCGGGCGAGCGGCGAGATCTTCGTCTTTCTTCACGCCGACACCCACCTGCCACCGGACGCGCTGCCCCAGATCGAGTTCGCCCTGACAGATGCACAGGTTCTCGGGGGGAATTTCAGCCTGGTCTTCGCGGGAGAGACGTGGGAGTCGCGCTGGCTGACCCGCCTCTACCCACTGCTGCGGCTCGGGGGGATGTGTTACGGAGACTCCGCATTTTTTGTGCGGCGGGCCGCGTTCGAGTCGGCCGGCGGGTATCGGGAGTACCCCCTCTTTGAAGACTGTGACCTCTACCGTCGGTTGCGGCGCAAGGGGCATTTCGTGCGGTTACCGGCGCGGGCCTCGACCTCCTCCCGGCGGTTTGCGGGTCGATTTTTTCGGACCTTCGCCCTCTGGTCGTGGCTGCAGATCCTCTACTGGCTGGGGGTCAGTCCGCACCGCCTCGCCCGGCTCTACCGCCCATGGCGGTGATCGAGGCAGAGGCACATGACCACTCAAAGTTTGCGGAGACGCACGCGCTGAATGGCATGGTCCCGGCCCTTCTCAAGGATGAGGCGCGCTCGCAGGCGGGTTGGAAGGATGTTCTCACGAAGATTGACAGCATTGATCCGTTCCCAGATACCGAGGGCAAGCCGGCGGGCCTCCTCGTCACGCAGCATGGCGTAACGGTGAAAATAGGAGGCCGGATCGCGAAACGCGGTCCGGCGGAGCGTCAAAAAGCGCTCGACATACCAGTCCCGGATGTGGTCCTCCTCGGCGTCGACATAGATCGAAAAGTCAAAGAGGTCAGAGACGAAGACCGGGAGCTCCGGATCCGCACTGGAGCTGCGCGTCTGGAGCACATTGAGCCCCTCGACGATCATGATGTCGGGCTGCTCCACAACCTGCGCCTGGTCGGGAAGGATATCGTAAGAGAGGTGCGAGTAGAGCGGAGCGTCGACCCGTGGCTCGCCAGACTTGACGGCGGTCACAAAGTTGACCAGACGCCGACGGTCATAGCTCTCGGGAAAACCTTTGCGGTCCATGAGGCCACGCTCTTCAAGGACGGCGTTGGGGTAGAGAAACCCGTCCGTCGTCACCAGGTCGACCTTCGGATGGTTCGACCAACGAGCCAGGAGGGCCTGGAGGAGGCGGGAGGTGGTGCTCTTTCCGACGGCGACGCTGCCCGCGATCCCGATGACGTAAGGGACCCTGGCGGCGGTGTGTCCGAGAAAGATCTGCGTCGCGGCGTGAAGCTGCTGCGTCGCCCCGACATAGAGATTGAGCAGCCGGGAGAGGGGCAGGTAGATCTCCTCGACCTCACGCAGGGAGATCGAGTCGTTGATCCCGCTGAGCAATGTCAGATCCGCTTCGGTGAGGGTCAGGGGCGTATTGTTGCGGAGCTGACTCCACTCGTCACGAGACAGTTCGATAAATGGGGAGAGGGCCATCTTGTCTCCCAGCCGAGAGGACGGAACCAGCCAGTCACTCGATCCCGGTGATGCGGATCCCGGTATGGGTCTTGTAGCGAATATTGAGACCGATCAGCAGCGCGGTCCAGGACTCGACCAGGCGAGAGTTGGCAAGAACACCGCCATCAATGTAACGACAACCAGGAATCGCTTCGACAAGCGGGCGAATCTGCTCCCGCTGGGCTTTGGCGTCACCGCAGACCAGAATGTCACAGTCGACCGTGTGAGCCAGATCAGCCAGCACCTTGGCCGAGACATTCTGGAACGCGGAGACGACGGTGACGCCTTCCGGGACCAGCTCGGCCGATTGCTCGGCGGCCGAGCCCGCCCAGACGCCGAGGACGCGGGTCGGACGCCCTCCGACCGCCGGTTCGAGCGGGACCGTCACATCGAGGAGGATCGTCCCGGGTTGCAGGGAGTCCCGGATCTCGCGCAATGTCGCCACCTGGGCGGCAAAGGGGACCGCCAGGACGACCAGCCGGGCACGGGCCGCAGCCTCGGCATTGCCGCCACCCGCGATCGTTCCCGTCGTCCCGGCGGGAAGCAGCGCGGCCATCGAGACCGCGGCGGTGCGTCCCCGTTCCGCGTCGCGTGACCCAAGGAAAATTTCATAACCCGCGACGGCCCAGCGCAAGGCAAGCCCTTTACCCTGGTCACCAGTCCCCCCGATAATGGCAATCTGTGGTTTGTGCGTCGGTTGTGTTTCCATAGTCGGATACTACCATCTGAAGCTGAATCGACCCAATGGGAGAGGGGAAGCGGGTAAATTGTGGGAACAAGGCGATGACGGCAGGGCTTGAGTGCACGATGGAAGACCCTGCCGATCCACCGGTGTCTGGTTGTCTGGCACCAGGCGGTCAACGGCCCTTGATCGTCACCTCAGGCATGAAGCATCAATCGAAAATGACGAAGAGACGCCAGGGAAGGTAAGAGTGCGGACGTGGCTGTCAGAAGTCGAAGCGAGGAGTTGAGGAGAACGCTCGGAGCGGGGCTGGTCGCTTTCCGGTCA
>JBEIJP010000303.1:0-4508 GCA_040380245.1 Acidobacteriota bacterium
AGGGCCGGCAGGCCCTTGGCGGTCTGTCCGTCGAACCAATCGGATGTTGCGGCGGAAACGAGGGGGCCGGCACGTGCCAGCTGCGGGATCGGAGCAGATCGATGCCCGCGACGATACAGTCCTGGCAGTACGGGACGCCTCGGATCCGATGATCGCAGGCCGGACAGAGGGCGTGCCCACAGGCCAGGCAGGCAGCGGTTGCGGGGTGGTCTGGATGGTAATAACAACTCATGGCGCCATCACTCTTTGCCCGCGGAGGCCGACGGCGATGGGGGATGGCCGCTCAGGTCTCGCTGCAAGCGTGTCGTCACCTGGCGTGAAAGTCTCTGGAGGTGCGCCAGCGACTGCTGGCTCTGGGTGACCCACAGACCTGCCTGCGTCTCGGCATGGCTCGCCAGCCCTTCAACGCTGCCAAAGCGGACCAGGATGAGCAGGCTGCTGGCGGCGAGCATCAAGAGCGCCGTGGCCAGATCCCGGGAGAGGATGGGCAGCCATCCCCGGGCGAGCCGCGGCGAGGCGTCGGCGACCTCCACATTTCGCGAGGGGCCCGGTTCAGGGAGGAGGGCGCGGGTCCTGGCCACCATCCGATCGACCCATCCACTCGGCAACTCGACTGGGTGGCGGCGAGCCTCCTGGCAGAGCAGGATCGCCGACTCGATTCCGTGCATCATCTGCCGGCATCCGGGGCAGCGATCGAAGTGGTCCTGCAGCGCCAGGTGGGCAGGCGCGAGGAGCACTCCATCGTAATACTGTTCGATCAAGCGGTCGAAACCGGGGCAACTGACCATCTCTCCCATCGTGGTCGCCGCCAGGATCCGCTCACTCAACGGATGCGGAGGTTGGCCGGCGGCCGCCGGAGACGCATTCTCCGGGTGGTGATCTTCCGCTTCCGACACGGCCAGACCCCGCAGGGCGTCGACAACCCCGCGCACCTCCTGGTAGAGGGCCCGGCACGAAGGGCAGCACAGCCGGTGCGCCGCGCATTCGGCGCGGTGGGCGCCGGGCAGCTCCCCCTCCAGGTATTCGCTCAACTGGTCTTGAAACTGCTGACAGTTCATAGCTCTGGTGTCTGGCTCCCCGCCTCGCGCGGTTGAACGAGAGGAGGGAAGGGCAGATCCGCCCTGGTCAGAGCGTCTCGGCGACCTTCATTCGCCGCAGAATACGGGCCAGTTCGATTCTCCCGCGGTTGATCCGTGACTTGACGGTTCCAAGAGGGATGCCCAGAATCTCGACAATCTCCAGGTAGGAGAGCTCCTCGATATCTCGCAGGATGACGCATTCCCGCAACTCCGGAGAGAGCCGGGCGATGGCCTGGTGGACCTGGTGAGCGCGTTCAGAGCGTTCGATGCCCTGGTCGGGCGTGTCCTGACCGCTTCGCAGATGGTATTCGTGGGACTCCAGGTCGTCGCCCAGGTCGGTGGGCGTGCGCGTCCGCCGTCGGTAGTCGTCGATGATCAGGTTGCGGGCGAGTCGCATCAGCCAGTGAGCAAGGTCGCCAGCCTGCGGATCATACTGGTCGAGGGAGCGGTAGACCCGCACAAAGACCTCTTGTGTGAGATCTTCCGCCAGTTCGTGTCGGTTGCAGAATCGATAGGCGAGGTGATAGACGCGACGGGAATAGGTCCGGATGACCTCTTCCCAGGCGGCACTGTCTCCCCCACGGCATCGGCGCACCAACTCTGCGTCGGCGAGTGGACCGGTCTTCGACAGGGGCGGCTTGGCTCCGATGCGGGGCGGCTCACTCCAATTCACAATCTCCCCTTCCGATGGGCCCCCATTGGCTTTCGTAGTTTGGGTCACTTTGGTTGATGACCGGGGGCGTTGATCAAGGGCTCACCTGTCTGGCCCAACAGTGGACCGACGGTGTGTGGTACGTCCTGTGACCTCGACGGGTTCCAGGAAAACGGGGCGCGACGAGCTATTTGATAGCTTTGACGCTGGCAGGTTTCACGAAGAGCTCGTCCCGTACCGGGATCCCGAGGCGAATCGACTGATAGTTGACGCGGCTCTCCTGAATCCCATCGCGGTAGAAGTCGATGATGTTGGGGAAGAGGACTCCGTCATAGGCGACATACTGGAAGAATCGGACTTCCCGGCGAGTCAGCGCGCCTTTGGCCTGAGACTCATAGGTCAGGCGAAGGGGGAGGTGGGTCGTCCGGTCGAGGGTGAGCGTCAGGGACTTGTCCTTTGCCAGATCGATCAAGAGGACCTCCGCACGCTCCCCTGGGCGGAGCTCGACCAGGCCGGCATAGCCAATCTGGAACTGCGGATCTTTGGACCGATCCCGGAGGATCCGGTCGAGATCGTAGGTCAGGGATTCGAGATACTCGCGAAGCTGCTCTTCGGTCTGGTCCTTGATGGTCTCGACCTCGCCGTCGTAGACCCATCCGGTCTGGCCCTGGTTGACCTGAATGCGACGGTTCTTCAGCTTCCCTTTTCCGAACTCGACGCGTTCGCGGTCCGGGTAGGCGAGATAGTTGACGAAGGCCACCGGGACCTGGGAGAGCCCTTGCTGGTAGGGGGTGAACTGACCTGTCGAGAGGAGGGTCTGAAAGCGGAGGTAGGCGGCGCCGCCTCGCGCCGCGATCACGGCATCGAGCAGGGCACGACCTTTGGCGGCATTCTCGGGGCTCTTTGGGTCGATCCGCTGAGCCGCGGCCGGAAGAGCCCAGAGAGCGAGGAGGAGGGCCAGCAGACACCCGACGCCTCCCCGCGAGAGCAGGGCCACGACCACTCCCCGCTGCCGTCCGACCCTCTGGTCTTTACCGGGAGATCGATTCGCCTCGATCATCCGTTCGATCTTCTCCTCTGGTTGGGGCACGGGTCTTCTCCTCTCATTTTCCACTCTTCTTCCGGTCGGGTCCTCTCCTCGACTTCCAACCCGGCGGAAATTATACTCGAAATCGGTAAGAGCACACACGTTGACCGTCAATCGCCACGATCGCCGGGCTTTCGCTTGAGTGGGGAAGTCCTCGAAGACAGCTGTCTCCACCCATCTCAGGTAAGGCAGGCAGGTAGAGAAGGGAAGTATGGCCACCATCCTTCAGGGCCAGTGTCGAGTTTACTACGCCTTCGATATTGGGTATGAGGTTCAGCTCGACCAGCTGCAGCAGCTGGTCGACGCGACTCCGGTCCCCCCCCTCTCTCGCAAAAAGCAGACTCCCCCCTATCTGCAGTACACCAAGCCGCCGCGGATTCTCCCACTGGGAGCCGCCCCCGGGACGCTGCTCGGTGATGGAACCGTCCAGGCGACGATCTTCGAATTCGGGGGGTTGAGCCTCTCCTATCAGTGGACGATTCCGCCGGGCGCCGGCTGGACGATCGAGGACCTGCCGCGGCTCAGCCAGCAGCTGCACCAGATGGGGCTGGAGTCTCACGCGCAGGCCAGTGCCACGCGTCTGATGGAGACGCTCGCTCCGGCCATTCTCCGTCCAGGGCTCGACCCGCTCGTCGAAGACTACTACCTCTTCATCCTCGAACGGCTCTCCGAAGAGATCTCCGGGGAGGAGTTGCTGCGGCGCTATCGCCCGCACCTCGCCCAGACGCTCCGTTTCGAGGTCCTGCCGCTCAGCCGTCACCAGCAGGAGGAGGCGCTCAGCCAATCGATCTCCTACTACGAGAACGACCTCGCCCTCATCGATTGGAACGGCGCGATTCTCTATGATCCGGACTATGAGGACTCGGCCAATGTTCTGGAGTTTCTCAACGTCGAACTGCTCGAGGCCCGTTATGTCGACGCCCAGCTCGATCGACGACTGCTGGAGTATGGCCCGCTGCCGCCGAAACCCCGTTTCGCCCCGATCCCGTTTCGGAATCCCTACGCCCGCCAGATCGAAGATCTCGCCGAGTGGAAGGCCGAGTACCTCCTGCTCAACGAACGGATCGACAACTCCCTCAAGTTGATTGGCGATCTCTACCTGGCCCGTCTGCACACCGCCGCCGCACGCCGCTTCTACCTGCAGGAATGGAACCTGATCATCTCCCGTAAATTGGAGATCATCGACGACCTTTATCAGATGTTGACCGACCGGGTGCAGGCGTTTCAGAGCCAGATGCTGGAGTTGATCATCATTCTCCTCATTCTGGTCGAGTTGGTGCTGGCGCTGGTGGCGAAGCCCTGAGCGCCGTTGGGGGGGGCAGGGGAGACGCCCGGTAGGTCAGTACCCATCCCTCCTCGCTGATCAACCAGCCGTGGCGGGGAGAGGCGAACCAGAGCAGGAGACGGCCGGTTCCGCCAAGTCGCAGCGACTCCTGCCAAAGGGCTCCCTGATCGGTGGTCGTCAAGAGACGGCGTGGCCACTCTCCGGGACCGCTCACGAGCCGCCAGCCAGTTGAGATCTCGGGAAAGGCGGATGCGAGCAAGGTTCCCGTGGGAGCAGAGCCAACCCGCTGCCAGCGTCGACGGGCCTCGTCCGGGGAGAGCACCCTGGCGTCGGGCGTGGCTGCGGACACGGTCAGGAGCGTCTCCCACTGGGGGGCGCTTCCCGAGCCGATCTCCAGGTGCACCA
>JBEIJP010000304.1:0-4496 GCA_040380245.1 Acidobacteriota bacterium
CACCCTGGATGGCCAGCCGCTCCGGGCGGGTATAGCCATTGCCGATCAGCCATTCACCGGCGGCAATGAAGTCGTCGAAGACGTTCTGTTTCTTGAGCTTGGTGCCCGCCTCGTGCCACTTCTCGCCGTATTCGCCCCCGCCGCGCAGGTTGGCCGAGGCGTAGACGAAGCCGTTCTCGAGCAGGGCGATGCGCAGGGCGTTGAAGCTGGGGGAGGTGGTGATGTTGAAGCCGCCGTAGCCATAGAGCAGGGTCGGGTTGTTGCCGTCGAGTTTGAGCCCCTTGCGGTGGACGAGGAACATCGGGATCTTCGTTCCATCCTTGCTCGGGTAGAAGACCTGCCGGGTCTCGAACTGATCGGCCTGGTAGCCGGGGATCTCGACCGTGCGGTAGACGCTCGACCTCTTCGTGGCGATGTCGTAGCGGAAGATCGTTGGCGGATAGTTGAGCGAGGTGAAGCTGTAGAAGACGAACTTGTCGTCGTGGTTCCCGCCGAAGCCGCCGGCGGTGCCGGGACCGGGCATGGTCACCTCGTTCTCCAGTTTGCCGGTCAGGCTGAAGACGTAGGCCCGGGTCGTGACATCCTTGAGGTAGGTGGCAAAGAGCTTCCCGCCGGCGGTGCCGACGCTCTGGAGCGGTTCGGGCCGCTCGGGAAGGACGGTCGCCCACTGCCCGGGCTTGCGCGGATCGAAGCGCACCACCTTCCCGTTGGGGGCTCCCTGATTGGTCTCGACGAGGAAGGTCTCGCCGACGTTGTCGATCACCTGGAAGCTGTCATCCCCGATCTCGGCGACGATCGGGAGGAACTCCTTGCGGCCGCTCCGCAGGTCCCGGTAGAAGACGGAGTTGCCCTTCTTGCCGCGACCGCGGTCGGAGATCGTCAGGATGGCATAGCGCTCGTCCTCGGTCGTCTGGACGGTGTGGAAGCGCTGCGGATTGGCGGCGTCCTCGTAGACCAGCTCATCGGCCGACTGCGGCGTCCCGATGCGGTGGAACCAGACCTGGTGGTTCTCGTTGCGGGTCGAGAGTTCCCGTCCCTTCTCCGGTTCCGGATAGCGGCTGTAGAAGAAGCCGTCGCCGGCCCAGGCGACGCTCGAGACCTTGACCCAGCGGACCGTCTCCGGGAGCATCTTCCGGGTGGCGACCTCCATGACCTGGTACTCCTGCCAGTCGGACCCGCTGCGCGAGGTGCCGACGACGGCGTGCTTCGCGTCCCTGGCGAGGGCGAAAGCGCCGAGGCGGACCGTGCCATCCTCCGACCAGCGGTTCGGATCGAGCAGCACCTCCGGCTTGCCGTCGAGCCCCGTCTGGATGTAGAGCACGCTCTGGTTCTGCAGCCCGTCGTTCTTCGAGAAGAGGTAGTAGTTCTGCTTGCGCGACGGGGCGCTGATCTTGGGGTAGTTGTAGAGGGTCTCGAGCCGGGCCTTCAGCTTCTCGCGGTAGGGGATCGTCTCGAGGTACCCGAAGGTCACCTTGTTCTGCTCCTCGACCCACTTCGCGGTGTCGGCGGAGTTGTCATCCTCCAGCCAGCGGTACGGGTCGGGGACCTGGACCCCGTGGTAGGTGTCGACGTGGTCCACTTTCCGTGTCTCCGGGTAGCGGAGCCGCGGCGACTGTCCGCTGCCCCATCCGAAAAAGGTCGCCGCGAGGAGCCCTGCTCCCGTCATTTTGATCACCTCTGCCATTCTCTTCCCCATCGTTCTGTATCCTTTCTCCTCTCCTCTTCTCTTCTGCCATCTGTCACGCGCCAGAGGCGTGACAGCCTTTCAGAACTGGACCTGTGGCGCCTGTCGGGATCCCTCTTCGGCCCGGAAGAGCGTCTTATCCTGGAAGCCCATCATTCCCGCGAGGATCACGGTCGGAAACTTCTGGCGCGTGGTGTTGTAATCGGTGACCGACTCGTTGTAGTCCTTCCGGGCGACGGCCAGTCGATTCTCGGTTCCGGCCAGCTCGTCCTGGAGGCGCAGGAAGCTCTGATCGGACTTGAGTTGTGGGTACTGTTCGGTGATCGAGAGGAAGCGTCCGCCCGTGCCGAGGATTCCGCCGTTGCCACCGGGGATGAGTCCCGCCTGGCGGGCTGCCGCCGTCATCTGGTTGCTCGCCTCCATCTTCTCCTCGGGCGTCGCCGTCGCCGAGAGGAGTCGCGAGCGCGAATCGGCAATGCGCGTCAGGATGCCCTGCTCCAGATTGGCGAACCCTTTGACGGAGTTGACCAGGTTGGGAATCAGGTCGGCTCGGCGCTGCAGGTTGTTCTCGACCTGTGCCCATTGCTTGTCGGCCAGATTCCGCTTCTCGACCATCGTGTTGTAGCTGCCAAAGACCCAGCCTCCCAGCAGGAGGCCGATCAAGACCAACGAACCAATGACGACCAAAGCTATCTTTCCCATCTCTTCTTCTCCCTGATATTGATATAGGTATATTGGTTGCCGCCGATTTGGACAGGGCCGTTCGCCTCCGGGATCATCTCCCGGAGGGCAGTTTGTCGATCGCCTCGATGACGGCGCCGAGGCAATCGAGGTAGGCGCTGAAGAGGTCCTGGATCTCAACCTCGAGGAGGGAGACCGGCTCGTCGCGCAGGCTCAGGATCCGCAGGATGGGCGCGAGGTCGAGGCCCAGCCGCGCTCCCACTTGCGTCGTCGCCGCGCGACGATCGACTGGAGGCTCCTCTCCGAGGAGTTCGAGGATCGGTCGCAGGACGTGGACAAAGCTCCCGACGCTGTCGGTCATCAGCCGCTGCAACCGTTCCGCGCTCTCGCTGGCGGGAAGGAAGGTTGAGCGCAGCCGCAGCATCTTGGCACGCAACTCGTACTCGACCTGTTGACGGAGGTTGGCGGGGGAGGCCTCGAGGTTGGCCAGCAGGTCTGGACCATAGACCACTTCGTAGGTCCGCTTCATCTGGCGGAACTCGATCGGAAAGACGTCGAGCGAGTCGCGCAGCTCCCGCTCACTGAAGAAGCTTGGCAGCGCGTAGCCCGCCTGGACCAGCGACTGGATCACTGGCCTGACCCGGCGCAGATCGACCGCGTTGAAACGGCGCAGGACGATCAGCCACTCATAGTCGGAGCGCTTCGCCCCGCCAGGGACGGCGAGGGCGGAACCGTAAACAATGACGGCCAGCAGGTTCTCCCCCTCCACCTCGCGCAGGCGGGCACTCAAGTCCGCGAACTTCTCTTTCAATCCCATCGGTCACTCTTCTTTCTGATTGCCGTCCGGACGTCCTCTCCGGTAAGGGAAGCGGAGTCGGGTTACCAGCTGTCGCTCGCGCCGCCGCCGCCGCTCGATCCACCCCCGAAGCCACCCCAGTCGCCGCCGCCACCGCCGCCGCCCCAGCCGCCGCCTCCGCCCCAGTCGCTGCCCCCATCCCGGCGACCCCCTCCACCGCTGGAGCCGCTCAGCAGGAAGATCTTCACAATCGTCAGGACAATCGTCAGGACGACATCGAGGATCGTCGGGATCAACCAGAGCAGCGCGCTGGCTCCCGTCCTCCGTTTACTGCCGAACCGGCCTCCTGCCAGCCCCCCGACCGACTGCACGATCAGCCCGACCA
Source organism: Acidobacteriota bacterium (assembly GCA_040380245.1). Lineage (GTDB taxonomy): Bacteria > Acidobacteriota > Blastocatellia > RBC074 > RBC074 > CAIOZW01. Next base: position 3,547 of record JBEIJP010000304.1, read on the forward strand.
CGATCAGGAAGAAGACAAGCAGGATCAGCGCCCCCAAGGGCGATCCCCGCTCCCGGGTTGGCCGAGCCCGGCTGGCCTCGCCGGATCCCCCGCCGGCCCCGACGGGAATCTGCCACCGCTCCGAGAGGGTCGTGACGATCGAGCCGACCCCGATCTCCGCCGCCTTTGAATAGTCTTTGCGCTGCAGGAAGGGGCGCATCCGCCGGATCAGCTCGCCGGCGAGGCCGTCCGGCAGGTCTCCCTCCAGGCCATATCCCACCTCGAGCCGCGTCTTGCGGTCCTGGATCGCGAGGATCAGCAGCGCCCCTTTGTCCTTGTTCGCGCCGGTCTTGCCACCGATGCCCCAGGCGCGGTAGAGCTCGTTGGCGACCTCCTCGATCGATCTCCCTTCGAGGGAGGTCAGGGTCACGACGCCCACCTGCGTCCCGGTCTGCTGCTCGAAGTTGGTCAGTTGCTGTTCCAGCTGGCGATCTGTCTCTGGGGAGATCACCCCCGCGAAGTCGTTGACATAGCCGGTCGGGGCAGGGAACTTTCCCCCTTGTCCGTAGACGCCCTCGGAGAGGCCCCCTGTCAGGCTGGCGACCAGGATCATCGTGATCATGAGGGAGACAAGCGGCAGGAGCCGCCCGCCGCGGCCGATCCCCTTGTCCTGTCGATCTCTCCCGAGCCTTCGCGTCTGGTTCTTCATTCTTTGGAGTGTATGAGCCGCTCGAATGGCTGTCAAACCCCCTCTTCCTCCATTCCACTTCCCCGACAGGGCTTTTGCAAAGTCGCTATCGATCGATTCGGGTTGGCAAAACAGAGAGGAGACGCACAACTGAGCACGCCCAAACAGAAATTTCTCATTATTGGATCAAGGTCTGTTGAAGCAGGAGCCAGGCAGGATTGTCGTGACAGCTTCCGCCCCGAAGGGGCGGTGCATACCAGCCCAGGGTGGAACCCTGGGTATC
>JBEIJP010000305.1:0-4491 GCA_040380245.1 Acidobacteriota bacterium
CCAACGCTGGATTGCGGTGGGGGATGCACCGTAAAACGCGGGGATGCGCCGACCAGACTCTCCCTTCGTCAAGTCATCAAGCCTTGGCTCATCGTTCCCTTCCTTTCCGATGCGATGCTCCTGCCTCCTGGGTGACCCCGAGAAAGATTCTTTGAGTCATGATCACTGATGATCGGGATCGATGGAGGCAGTATCAGTCCGCTGTCTGGGAAGATCGATGGCGAATCTCCCAGGGCGAGGGTGCGCGCGAGGACGCGCGCGAAGAATGGATCTTTCGGGAATTCAGCGACCTCTTCACCCGTGATGCCAGCGTCGAGTTGGGGCTCTTGCACGAACAGACTCCGGAGAGCCAGGCCACGGAGCGTCTGCGCCTGGCGAGATTGCGCACGTTTTCGATCGAAGGGCGCATCGCGTATCGACAAGCCGCACTGACCCGGGAGTTGGCGCGGGCTCTCGCGACGGCAGCCGAGGGAACGGAGCAGGGGGAGGATCTGGCGCGGGAACGTCTCTCCCGGATGACCGAGATGGCACGGGCGGAGGGCTACACCGATTACGCCCACTTGAGGAGCACTCTCCGCGGGATTGATTACCCGGCGCTCGTCCCATCAGCCGAGCGGATGCTCGAATCCCTGGGCAGAATCGCGCGAGACCTGCCTGAAAGGTCCGAGGAGGGCAGGAGCGGAGGCCCGCGCCGCTGGAAAGCCCCGTTCTTCGCGGGTGGGGGCGCCTCGAGCGATATCGCGAGCTGATGTCCGGAATTGGGGTCCGGACGTGGCAGCAGCCCGGCGTGACCTTCACTCCGGAGCCAGGATCGAAGCGCGAGAAGCAGGAAGAACTGTGGAACGAGACGCCTGGTTGCTACCCGATCCGCGTGCCGGAAGAGATCCGGGTCGAATGGCCGGAAGCGGATGGAGCGGCGAGTGAGCGTCTGTTCTGGAGGTCCGCCGGGGTCGCTCAATCCTTCGCGTGGACCTCTTCGCAACTTGGTCTGGAGTTTCGCCATGTCACCCCGTGGGGAGACCGCGCGCTCGAGTTCGCCTGGGCGGGCCTCTTCGAGTCGCTGGTCCGGGATCCTCACTGGCTGAGTGAGATGGGGCGAGTCGTCGACTCGGGCGCCCTTCGTCGTTCCCTCTTCCAGCAACGACTGCTCCGGTTGCGCCACGCCGCCGCCTGGTTTCTCTTCAGCCACGCCACCCTGGCGGGGCGCTCGCCGGGACGAGAGCTCGACGCCTATCTCGAAGCCACGGGCCGTTCCTTACCGGTGGACAGACCCCGGCCGGGCTGCCTCCGCGAAGTCAGCCTGACCCTCATGCCAGCGGATCTGCTCCGCGCCGCGGCGTTCGAGGCCCTGCTGCGCGATCGGTTGCGATCGGCGTATGGATTCCGCTGGTGGACTTCTCGCCGTGCCGGTGACTTTCTCATCGACCTCTGGAACACGGGGCAGCGCTATTCGATCGAGGAGATGGCTTCGCTGATTGGGCTGGGCACGATCGATCCTGCCTGGACGCTGGATGAACTGTCCCGAGAGTTGCGTCAAGTGGTCGAGGCCGGGTGACCAAAGAGGCCAGCGCGGAGGAGCGTGTCAGAGAAAGGGGAAGGGTGGAGGAGGACCGTCGTGGCAGAACCAACCGTTGAGTCAATCGATCCGTCGCGAGTTACGGAACAGACCGTTCCGGTTCCTCTCGGCGAGAGAGCCTACGCGATCACCATTGCCGAGGGGGCCCTCGGACGGACGGGAGAGATCGCGCGACAGGCCTTTGGGCAGCGGGTGCGGCGGGTCGCGCTCGTCTCTGATCGCACGGTCCATCGCCTCCACGGGAGTGCGGTGGAGCGGGCGCTGCGGCAGGCCGGTTTGGAACCGCTGCCCTGTCTGATTGCCCCCGGAGAGCGCGCCAAGACCCTGCGCACTGCCGAGCGGATCTGGAGCTTTCTCATTGCCGAACGATTTGAGCGGGGGGAGGGCATCGTCGCTCTCGGCGGAGGGGTCGTCGGCGACCTCGCCGGATTTGTCGCCGCGACGTATCAACGGGGAATCCCGGTCGTGCAGCTTCCAACCACTCTCCTCGCCCAGATCGACAGCTCAGTCGGCGGAAAGACGGCCGTCAATCACCCGCTCGGCAAGAATCTGATTGGCGCCTTTCATCAACCGTCGGCGGTCATTATCGATCCCGTCGTCTTGACGACCCTGCCGCGCCGCGAGTTTCAAGCCGGCCTCTACGAGGCGATCAAGTATGGGATTATCCGCGACGCGGCCCTCGCCCGTTCGATCGAGACCGGCATCGATCGTCTGCTGGCGCTCGACCCGTCGAGGCTGGTTCCCCTGATCGCTCGCTGCTGCCAGATCAAAGCCGAAGTAGTGGCCATGGATGAGCGGGAGGGCGGGCTGCGCCGCATTCTCAACTATGGCCACACGGTTGGGCACGCTCTCGAGGCGGTGACCGACTACCGCCGCTTTCGTCACGGCGAGGCTGTCGGCGAGGGGATGAAGTGCGCCGCCGATCTTGCCGCGGCGCTGGGCCTCTTGGCGGCGGATCAGAAAGACCGGATCGGCGCCCTGATCGACGCTGTCGGCCCCCGCCCTCGGCTGGACGACCTCGATGTCTCCGCCATTCTCGAGGCCATGACCCGTGACAAGAAGGTCGTCGCCGGTCGTCTCTCCTTCATTCTTCCAACCGGGATTGGTGAGGTGATCATTCGCGACGATGTCCCCCCTCGCCTTGTTCGCCAGCGGGTTCAGGCCCTGGTCACTCCCCCCCGCGCCGGTCGCCCCGCCCGCGTCCGCCCGACGCGGTGATTTCTGCTCTTTTCCTGCATTTGGCTGCCCTTGAAGGGACGAAGGAGAACTCCTCCTTCAGGGGCCTGTCCCCCTCCCCCTGGAGTTGCTTGTCCGTATGAACGATCTGGGATCTTCTCCTTCGATGATTCGCCCCGCGCGCGGAGTCAGCCGTCTGCCTTTTCTCCTGCTTCTCGCCTTCAGCGCGGCCGTCTTCTACGTCATGGTTGTCTGGCTCCCCGACTACCTCTCCTTCCATCAGATGCGGTCCGCCACTGAGGAGATCGTCCATCGCGGCGCCCTTCAATCGTTGGAACTGGTCGATGTCAAGGCCCAGATCCAGCAACAGGCCCGGGAACACGGACTCCCCACCGATTACGACCTGCAGGTTGTACGCCAGGGCCGTCGCCTGGTGGTCCGCCTGACCTACTCCAAGCCCCTCTACCTCCCACTCTTCGTCTTTTCCAGCGAGACCGGTTGGCGGCGCGCCTCGGTTTACTGGCCCTACTCGATCTATGTCGACCATCCAGGAATCTGACCACGACGCCACCAAAGAGAAAATCCCGGGACGGAGAGATCCGACCCGGGACTCATCTTTGTATCGTCGATGCATTGAGCTCAGGGCAGCGTGATCGTCAACTCCCTGCCGAACGCGAACTGAACCCGCTTGCGAGCCCGCATCGCCTTTGAAGCAGTTTGCGACAGCGCCGTGACCAGCATCGGCATCGCAATGGTCGCGTCGCAGCGAACCGTTACCGAGCGGGCATTCTTCGCCAATCGACCAAACGCCTGCGCCTGGTCGAACTCGGCCCCCGAATATCCCCCGTACTCCGGTGTCTCGGTCACGATCTGGATGGCGTATTTGTGTCCGCGCATCGTGTTGTGGAGCATCGCCGCCGCCGATTCGCTCTGCTGCAGGAAGGTCTTGGCCGTTCCGCCCCCAAAATAGATCACCCCAGTCGAGCGCGACTTCGAGACGATCTGGGCCATTTCGACTACATCCTGGATGACATCGAACTGAAATGGATTCTTCTTCTCGATTCGACTGACCCCGATCGCCACACCGAAGGCACTGTCGGTGATGGCCGGGCAGAAGATAGGAACCCGAGCTTTGTAGGCCGAAGTCAGGATCCCATCCTCGGTCGCAATCTCGCTCAGCTCGCGCCCAAGCAGGTGAAGAAACTCCCGGGTCGAGTGGGGATGGCTGTGGTCGAGCTGGCCGGCGAAGCCACCAATCCATTCGTTGGCCTCCCGGAACTCCTCCTCGGAAGCATACGTGTCGTAAATACGATCGACCTTCTCTTCCAGCAGGTCATTGTCGTTCGCCCGCGGGTCCCCGACATAGTGATGCCGCCCGAGCGTTTCGTGCAGATCGTGGAAGAGATTGGCCCCGGTGGCCACCAGTACGTCGACGCAGCGGTTCTTGATGAGATAGGCCACCAGGCGGCGCATGCCGGCTGGGACCAGGGCGCCGCCCAGCCCCATCATCACCACGGCGTTCTCCTGCAGCATCTGCAGCCAGATCTGGTGGGCAACCGCGAGGTTCCTCCCCTGGAACGAGATGTGCTCCATCTTGTCGAGCAGCCCCGGAACACTTCGGTCCCGGTCGATCTGCAGTGGTTGTGTCGGTTTGGTTAGGTACTTTGCGCCTTTCATTCGTCGGATCATATAACCATACTCCACCCGGGGGAGGTACAAAAGCGAGAAAAAAGAAGAAG
>JBEIJP010000306.1:0-4482 GCA_040380245.1 Acidobacteriota bacterium
GGATTCTCCGAATAGACAGTCTCGGCGGAGACCTGGCCCTGTGTCAGCCGTACACAGCGTCCCCCGCGCAGATCGATGGCTGGAATGATGATCATGTGGGTTGTCTGAGTATTCCCGCTTCCGAGCAGGCCATCCTGCCTCTTCCGGACCATTGGTCCTTGATCAATCTGGCCTGGCGGAAGACTCGTCCGTGGTTGCCTGGTGCGCTCATTTCCGGAAGAGACAAAATACGAGAGCGATGCGAAGCTTCTCTTCCCGTCGTTCGGTCTGGTCGTTCTGTTCGGTAGACTGGTTCTCTCCTACCTGTGAAAAGGCTGGAAGCAGAGAAGGGAACAGAGGATCTCGTTCTCACGCGGTGACAGTTGGAATCGATCCGGGAGGAGCGATGAGACCCGAGCCCTTTTTTGCTGCCAATCGTAGATACTACTCATTCAATCGTTTGAATCAAGTAAAATGAGCTGTCGCTGTCAACTTTCCCCGTGGGGTCGAGATCTATCGTTCCTCCGACTGGTGGAACGCTGGTCGGTTGAGTGGGGCGCCAATGAGTCGTCGAAGGGAGCCCACCTGGGAAACAGGGTACTTGGAAGACAGGAGAGAAGGGAGTTCGTGGTGAGAAGAGAAGAACGGCAAGCATTGATCGATCAGTATGCCCTGGGGGCAGAGGCAGTCGAGCGGGCCCTGGCCCATATTCCGCCCTCCTTATGGACGGCGCACCCCCTGCCTGGGAAATGGAGCGCCGCCGAGATTGTGCATCATCTGGCCGACAGCGAGATGACCAGCGCCATTCGCCTGCGTCGGCTTCTGGCCGAAGAGTGTCCGGCGATCGTCGGATACGATCAAGACCTCTATGCCGAGCGGTTGCGCTACAACGAGCGCCCGCTCGAGCCCTCCCTCGAAGCCTTCCGGGCGGCGCGCAGCGCGACCCTCCCCGTGCTGGAGCGGATGACGGAGGAGGACTGGCAGCGGGCGGGGACCCATTCCGAGAGCGGCCGTTACTCGGCGGAGGATTGGCTGCGGATCTACGCCGCCCATGCGCATGGACACGCCGATCAACTGCAGCGGCTCGCCGAGGCCCTTCTCCCCGGGCCGGGGCAGTCCGATGGCGCCTGAGCTGGACCGCCAATCCCACTCGATCGTCCTGCGCCACCCGGCGGGGAGTGGCGGAGCCTGCCTGCGGGGGGTCTACGGCTCTTCCGTCGATGACCGGCCCGTCCCCGTGGTCGTCTTCGCGCACGGGCTCGGCTCGACCCACTGGGGGGAGAAGGCCCGCGCCTATGAGCAGGCCTGCGCCAGCCGGGGCTGGTCGTTCCTGGCTGTCGATTTTCGAGGGCACGGCCAGTCGGAGGGCCGCATTTCGGAGATGCGAGCGGCTGATTGGGTGGAAGATCTCGCCCTGATGGTGCAGGCGGCACGCTCCCGCGCAGGGGGCCCCGTCTTTCTGGTGGGATCGAGTCAGGGCGGGTGGGCGGCGGCCTGGTTGAGTGTCCTCCAGCCGGAGGTGATCGCCGCCTGCGCGCTGCTTGCTCCGGCGCTCCAACTTTGGGAATGGCTCCCCCTCTCCTCGGCTGAGCGCGAGGCCTGGGCACAAACCGGGCGACATCGGCTGCGCACCGAGTACCTCGACCTCGAACTGCCCTACTCCCTGATTGACGAGGCGGCCGCTTACCCGTTCGAGACCCTCCTCCAGCGATTCCAACATCCCGCGATTCTCTTCCACGGAATGGCCGATTCCGTCATCTCCGCTTCGGTGAGCCTGGACTTCGCCAACCGGTGCCGCTCAACGAACGTTCGTCTCTGCCTCAGCAAGAGTGGGGATCACCGCTTGAACCGGGAAAGGGATTGGCTTGCCCGGGAGAGCTGCCATTTTTTCGCGGAATGGCTGAGTGGGAATCAGGCCGGGGGGGCAACGGAGCCACGCTGAGACAGCGCGCCATCGGAGAGGCTGGGAAGCTCGAGCGGAAGCCGAAAGAAGAACCGGCTGCCCTTGCCCATCTCACTCTCGACCGCGACGTCGCCGCCGTGCAGCTCGACGATATGCTTGACGATTGCCAGCCCGAGTCCAGTTCCCCGGATGCCGGTCTCGGTGCTGGTGTGGACCTGGTAGAACTTGTCAAAGATTCGCGGGAGCGCGTCGGCTGGAATCCCGCTGCCGGTATCGGCGACGCAGAAGACGATCGAGCGCTCGGTCGTCTCCGCGGAGATGGCGACCTGCCCTCCGTGAGGCGTGAACTTGATCGCGTTGGAGATGAGGTTGATGAGGACGTGCTCGATCCGGTGGATGTCGCAGTAGAGGTCCGGGAGAAGTGGGCTGACCTGGTTGCGAAAGACGACTGCCGCCTGGGCCGCCACGGTGACCAGCTGCTCGAGAACAGCCTCGACCAGAAACCGTGGGGAGACGGCCTCGCGGTGCAGCTTCATCATCCCGGCCTCGATCTTGGAGAGGTCGAGGAGGTCGTTGACCAGCCGCCGCAACCGGCTCGCCTGCGCGGCGATCTGTCGGATATGCTCCGTCTGCTCCGGCGTCAGATCTCCGTAGATTCCCGTCTCCAGCATCTCGGTAATGCCGCTGATGACAGTGAGGGGCGTGCGCAGCTCGTGGGTAACCATCGAGAGGAAGGCGTCCTTCATCCGGTCGAGTTCCCGCAGTTGCGCGTTGGTCTCGGCGAGCGCGTCGTTCATCGCCAGGATCTCTTGCTGGGACTCCTGAACGGTGCGCAGGAACGTCTGTTCTACTTCCGCGAGCCGTCGCCGCAGCAGATTCCGTTCCTCTCGTAGTTGTTGGATCTCTTCGCCGTTGTCCATAAGGGGCTGCGTGGGGAGGGCGGGCCCTCCGCTTCTCTGCGATTTGTCGCGCGGGGGGACTCAGCGGGCGATCAGAAGGTAGGCGTTATGCCCGCCGACCACCTCTGAAAAGTCCTTGTGGTAGATGGCCTCGACTCGTCGAAACTCCCTGACCAGCGTCGCGAGTTCGGCGATCGAGAGGAACCCATCTTCGGTATGGGCAATGGCCCACGTCGGGATCTGGCGCGCGGCGCCCAGGAACTGGGCGATCAACTCGAGGTAGTGCCCTTTGGAAAGGACCGTCTCCCCGAGCCGACCCTCTCGGCTTGCCCGCAGCGTCTCCCATTCCGTGGGGGTTCCACGGACCCAGATCTCCTTCCAATCGTCGCCGGAGCGGGACCATGCGGCATACCCTTCCGGACTGGGGAAGCGCACAAACATCAGCTCCGCTGCGATCTGGGCAATGAAATCGGTCGCTTCCCGATTGCTCCCCCGGTTGCTTCGACCGTTGTCGAGGATCTCGCGTTGTTGGCGAATGTACTGGCGGAAGACGTCGGAGAGTGGACGTTTGAGGGTCGACCTCTCCGAGGGGAAGGAGAGTGCATACCCGCCAACCATCAGCGCGTGGCTGATCGCCAGCGCCTGTTGGTAAGGAGAGTCGAGCTGTTCGATCGCTCCGCGGAGGTTGTCGAACCAGACCGCGTCGAGTTCGTTGAAGAACTGACTCAGGGCAGGATTGTGAAGTCGACGCGGTGGAACGTAGACCTCTTCGAGCAGCCGGGTGACCTGCTCCCCACCGAGACGTTCATGCCCGTTTTCGACATAGGCACGCGCCATCCACCAGGCCCATTGGCAAAGATCGTTCGAATGGACCTCTTTGCCCCAAAACTTGAGATACCAGTCGAGATCTGGCTGGCCGGAGAAGGGAATGGCGACGGTCGAGAACTTGAGCCGACGGAGAATGTTCAGCTCGAAGCCCAACCAGCGGCGCGGACTTGTGGCGATGGCTCTGGACGGTCGAAGTGGCTGGGCTCTCATCACCTCTCTTCCTCCTTCCGCCCCTCGCTGGGGCTGATGGGCTTCTCCTCCGGGAGATCTTCAAGCGGGGCAGACTCCTCTTCGACCCCGGTGGCGTCACTGGGAGGCGGCAGGAAGGGAGGACCGAGATCGAGCGGCTCGTCCGGGCGCTCTTCCTCTTCTTCGCTGGGCGGAGGGGCAGGGGACTCCGGACTGCCCGTTTCGGAAAAGAGGGGAAGGAGGAGCGGCGGCGACATTCCAGGTTCGTCGGCAAAGCCGATCTCCAGGGCGTCCTCCGGAAGTCCTGTCTGCTCGACCATCTCGGCCGCGCGACGCTCGCGCTCCTGTTGCAGGTAGGCCAGCAAGACTTCCACGACCGTGGGATCCAGCTCGATTCCTGCCTGGTCGGCGACGATCTGCTCCGCTTCGAGCGGATCGAGGGCCTCCCGGTAGGGCCGGGGGGCTGTCAGTGAGCAGTAGGTGTCGGCCACGCGCAGAATGCGGGCTCCAAGGGGAATGGCCAATTCGGCGAGGCCGTCCGGATAGCCCTGTCCATTCCACCACTCGTGGTGCCAGCGGATGAGGAGCTGCGTGTGCCGCGGCAGGTGAAGCTCGGCCGCCTGCTGCTCCCCCAGGATCGGGTGGCGCCACATGTCGAGCATCTCCTCCCAGGTGAGTGGGCCA